>JADHUC010000201.1 GCA_016784735.1 Pirellulaceae bacterium
GACGGCAAAACAACCGTGGCATTTCGGATCAGCGTTTTCATGGGCGGACTTCGGATGTTTGCTCTTTTCTTCCCGTTTTCGTACTCTGATTAGTTGAATAGCGACGATCTCGCGACCAGCGAGAATCTAACATTTCAGGAGCACGGACGGGAGCAGGGGGTTCCTTTGGCGAAAGGTAAATGCGGTTATGTGTTCAGCCAGGATGTCGACGGCATTTGAACTCCAAACGGGTGATCGCGTGACGCGCGAAGAATTCCATCGCCTCTATGAGCAAACGCCGGAGGGTTTCCGAGCCGAGTTAATTGGAGGCGTCGTCTACGTGGCCTCACCGCTCAAGCTGGCACACGGCAAGAATCACTTGTCGCTGGGAAGTCTTCTCGCTGCCTATCAAGGAAGCAGTCCTGGCGTTCAGTGCGGGGCCAATACCACCATACTGCTGGGCAACGAAGGCGAGCCCCAACCAGATCTGTTTCTCCGAATTCTGCCCGAATACGGCGGGCAATCCAGAACTACCGAAGATGACTATGTCCTGGGCGCTCCCGAGTTGATCGCGGAGATTGCCCTCAGTAGCCGCTCGATCGACTTGCACGCGAAGCGAGACGATTACGCGCGGTATGGCGTATGCGAGTACTTGGTCCTTTGCCTCCGCGAGAGAGAGCTGCGTTGGTTTGATCTGCGAAATGACCGGGAATTGGAGCCCGGCGACGACAGAATCTACCGTATCGGCGTTTTTCCTGGTTTGTGGATTGATGGCGCAGCCTTGTTGGCCCGAGACCATTCCCGCTTGATGGCGGTCTTGCAGGAAGGGCTTTCCTCGACAGAACACGAGGAGTTCGTGCGCGGCTTGGCCGCGAATCGTCAATAGCAACGTATGCCGAAACAACTTCCCCAAGCGAACGGCAGTTGATTTCGAAACGTGTGCCACTGCTGGGAATCGGACGTGTTCTCCGTCCCACCCGACTTACCACGATTCCCAGCAGTGGTGCATCGCGCACCCGCGCAACACTGCTCGAAACGATGGAGAGCGACCAAACATGGTAAGCCTTGGTCGTTTCGAGCAGTGGCACACCGAGAAAACCGGGAGGTTGTTTCGGTACACGTTGCTAGTGGTCTCAATCGGGTTGCGAAGCCGGCAACCGCACGATTCTGATGATGCCATCGC
The DNA here is from genome assembly GCA_016784735.1 of Pirellulaceae bacterium. GTDB lineage: Bacteria > Planctomycetota > Planctomycetia > Pirellulales > Pirellulaceae > JADHUC01. The sequence goes on from JADHUC010000201.1 coordinate 1,163, forward strand.
GGCCGGCGGTTGCGAGCATCGATCCGTCGGGAGAGAAGGCGATCGAGTGAATGGCGTCCCCGTGTGCGTTGAGGACCGCCTCCAATTCGCCTGTATCTGAATTCCAAAGCCTGACCACGCGGTCGTCGCCACCGGCCGCCAGCAGGGCGGCGGTAGGCGAAAAAGCGACAGAACGCAACACGCCGCGATCCGTGTGGATTGCGCCCGTGTGTTTGCCGTCGGATGACCGCCAGAGGTTGACTGTGCCGTCATAACCGGCCGATGCGACCACTTTCCCGTCCGGGCTAAACGCCACGCACAGCACGGCGTCTGTGTGGCCTTCCAGGACGGCTTTTGACTGCCGCGTAGGGATATCCCAAAGCCTCGCGGTTCGATCGAAGCCACCGGCCGAAGCCAGGGTCTTTCCGTCCGGCGAAAATGCGACTCGGTGTACCGTGCTTCCGTGGCCTTCCAGGCACCCGAGTACCTGGCCCCACGACGAGTCCCAGAGTCTTATCAGATGATCGCCACCGCCGGACGCCAGCAAGCCACCGTCTGGCGAGAACGCCACGGCCCAGGCCCCGTCTCCGTGTGCCTTGATCATTCTGTTCGTACGGCCGGAACCTGCATTCCAAAGACGCACGTGGTTGTCGCGACTGGCGGACGCGATCGTGTTACCGTCGGGAGAAAACGCCACGGCTCGGATGTCCCCCTGATGGCCCACGCCGGGCGGCACGCGAAGTTGTGCCAACAGTCGCCGTACGCGCAAACGCACCTCGGCGGACTTGGTCTCTTTCAACAGGCGGCCCAAGTCATCTTCGACCTCGTGTCCAAGCGTATCAAGCTGCTGAAACGCTTGCTGTCGCACATCGAACAGGTCGTTGTCCAAGTCCTCCAGCAACTGGCGTCTACGTCGCTGTTCCGCGGGCGGAAGAGGCCGCTCGACCAACTGCCATACCTTGATCGTCTTGTCCGCACTGCCCGAGACAAGCATGTCCCCGTCAGGGGAATAGGCAACCGAATACACGCCCGCGGTGTGCGCCTTCAGGAGTCTGGGCTCCGGTGCGCCGGAAGGCTCCGCGGCGAAGGTCGAAGCGGCAAGCAGGTGAAGTACCAGCGGTGTACGCATGCGCGGAGTATCTTAGTTCTCGGCAATGGGACCCTTGCGGTTAGACCAGGGGAGATCCTCGCGCTTGTTCAGCAAACGCAGTTCGATGAATTTTACGATGTAACCATTCACGGGAAGGGCCCGGCCCAACAGCTTTGTCCCTTGCAGGGTCGTCTCCGCCTTCATAAGAAAGAGGTTTTTCTTTCGCAGACGCTCCGCCAGATCCTCAGGTGGCTCGGGACGGATCTTCTCGATCCGATTGTAGATACGACTGGCTTCGCTAAAGGACTTCCGGTCGTTTTCTCCGACCGCGAACATAAGGGACAGCCTTTGGCTAACGGCCGGATGAGTCAATGCAGTGGCCGCATTCAATCGCTCCATCGATTGTCTTGGTGATAGTAGTACCAGCGCCTTGACGTCCTGCCCTTGCTTGACGTAAGGCGTCTGAGGCCAACTCCAGTCCATGGCCGCCCAGTTCAGGGCAATGATCGAGCCCAGTTCGGCCCCGACGACACACAACATTTCGATGTTGACTTCCTCGGCGTCATTCTTCTCCATCAGGAACTTCTTGCAGGCTTCGATATCCAGAGTCATTTTTTCTCTTTCCTGCGGCGTGAACTTCCTGTCGTCGTACTTCATGTTTTCGATATTGCCGTTGGGATACTTCCGGTCCGTGCTTCGTCCGTGGCCGCGCAGATCCGGCACGATCGTGGCGTGCCCCAGCTTCTGTAGCCCCCATGCCAGATGGCTGTACTCGCTTCCCTGGCCTCCCCAACCGTGGATCATGATAAGCGGCACGGTCTCCTTTCCCTTGCGAACGCCCTCCTTCGGCCCGTAGTACGTGCAATGGATCTTCCACCCGTCCTTCGTATCAAGCCACACTCGCTGCGGTGCCGGCGGCTTCTTCTCCTTTTCCTTCTCGTCGGCTGCTGGGACCTTCTTTGCCGGCGGCCTGACCGGTTGGGCCCAGGCCGGAGCACAGATCAAGAAAACGAACAAAGCAATCGCAATGCTGCGAAAGAAACTGACTCCGACTCTGTCAAATCGGAAACACATCGTTGCACTGTTTTTCAACATTGTCCCAATCCTTGCGCGATTTGCTGGTTTCGCCCCTTCCGCCTTTAATCGTAGATCGGCTCAGGTGGCACGTCAACGAAAGGGCGTCGGCCCTATCGTGATTCGGCTAAATATAGTAAGTAATCCGGGTCGGCCAACGTACACGGTTTTCTGGCGTTGACTAGCCACTTACCAGGGACTACAGCAGTCCTAACGGGCGGTTCGGCGTCCGGTCTACGTTCGCGTGACTCGTCAAGAGTACGAATCCGGAGTACTTTTGTGTACCCCAATCGTTAACGGGAATAGAATAGCGCATGGAGCCGAACTCTTAAGACGGGTATTGTACACGAGTTGCGTGAGAAACGCGGTTGCCCTAAGTGTTTGGCTGAAAACCGCGAGGACGATTCAAACGGGAGGTCCAGCCGTGAGCGTACTGGAGAACATGCGGACATGGTGGCAGATGCAAACCGGCGAAGAAGAGACGCCGTTCGATGGCGACTCAGGCGCGTTTATTGCTAGCCTAATCTTCCATTGCTTTCTGCTTCTCGCCCTGGGGCTGATCCCACTGGTTCTCAGAGACCACCAAGTCACGCTCACCGTTGCCGCTCCCTTAGACGAGGTGCTCGAGGAGGAGTTGAAGGTACACGAGGATTTCGCTGTCAACGATCGCCCCATGGAAAACATCGGTGCCAACAGCGTCGGCGACTTCGAAATGGCCATGTCGTTGGCGGCGGTGGTTTCCGATGTCTCCGACGTTCCCAGTCCTATCGATCTCGAGCCAACCGAAATCGGCAATATCGAAGTCAATAACGAAATCCAGATCGCCACCGGACTAAACTTCAGCAAGAACATGACCGTACGTGGCGCGACGGGCCAAGGCGTAACGGGCGCTTCCGGTGCCATCGACCGGCTGACGGAAGAGATTCTGCGATCGCTCGACGAGCGAAAAACGCTTGTCGTATGGATGTTTGATCAGTCCGGCAGTCTGGCTCGCCAACGCGAGGCCATCAACAATCGATTCGATCGCATCTATGAGGAACTGGGCGTAATCGAAGCCTCGGGGAATCCGGCTTTCGCCAAACACGAGGACAAGCCGCTCTTGACGTCGGTCATCGCGTTTGGACAGAACATAACGCTGCTGACGGAAAAGGAAACGGACAACCTGGCCGAAATCAAAAGCGCAGTGGACGGAATCGTACTGGACGAGTCCGGCACGGAGAAAGTCTTCTCGGCGGTCTTCATGGCAGCCGACCGCTACAAGCACTATCGGATGCGGGACCCGGTCACTGATAAACCCGAGCGCAATGTCATGCTGATCGCGTTCACCGACGAGCGCGGCGACGACTTGGCCGGCATGGAGACCACGATCGACATTTGTCAGCGTTACGGCACGCCGGTTTATGTCGTCGGTGTGCCCGCGCCGTTCGGTCGCGAAGAAACGCTCATGAAATATGTGGACCCCGACCCGCAGTACGACCAGACACCGGGGTGGGGCCGCGTCAACCAAGGGCCCGAATCGTTGATGCCCGAGCGGGTCAAGGCCCATTTTTGCTCGACTCAGGAAGACATCGACCCGATCGACTCGGGCTTCGGACCGTTTGCCCTCACGCGGCTGTGCTATGAAACCGGCGGGATCTTTTTCGCAGTGCACCCAAACCGCAACGTCTATCGCGAGGTGTCGGAACACGAGATTGACGTCTTCTCGTCTCACTTGAAGTACTTCTTTGACCCACAGGTGATGCGGCACTATAAGCCGGCCTACGTTTCGCCCGACGAATACATGCGGCAAGCAGCGGCCAACAAAGCTCGTGCGGCGTTGGTGACCGCCGCAAAGAAGTCATGGCTGGGGCCAGAGTTGGAGCCCGATGTCCGGTTCGTGAAGCGAAGCGATGCGGCCCTCGCTCAATCGATAACCAAGGCCAAGAACAACGTAGCCAAACTGGGACCCCTCCTGTCGGACATCCACGGAACGCTGAGAATGGGCGAAGCGGACCGCGAGAAAGAAACGGCGCCTCGTTGGCAAGCCGGTTACGACTTGGCCATGGGCCAAACGCTGGCGTCCCTGTTGCGGGCGCAGATCTACAATGCGTTGCTCGACGAAGTGGGACGCGGCAAACCGTTCGAAGATCCCAGGAACAACACATGGAGACTCGTACCGACGAATGATATCACGCTCGACGGTCAGAGTTCGACTTTCGCCACCCAGGCCAAGGACTATTTGCAGCGAGTAGTCGACGAACATCCCGACACACCCTGGGCATTGTTGGCGAAATACGAGTTGAACCGGCCTTTCGGCTGGCAGTTGGTTGAAGACTTCACCGACCTGACGCCTCGCCGTGCCGTCGGCGCTGGTGCCGGAGGACGCGGAGGTGGGGGAGCCGGTGTCGGCCGCGGCGTCGCTGGCGGAGCCGCCCCAGCCCGCCCCGCGAGACGACCAGTGCCCAAGCTGTAACGGACGCCGAGCAATCTCGTTTATCCCTGGCGTCCAGAATCAACCGCTGCCAGATACGTGCTCAGCACCCGCAGGTTAGCGATAAACATTCGGCAGTCGATAATTCGCCGAGTGTCGTCGTCGGCACCGTGGTACTTCATCCCGCCCTCTTCAACCCAGGCGCCTCGGTCGTCCAAAGCTCCGATGACTTCGCGGGTCCTTTCCTCCAGTGAATCGGACAGTCTGGGACGATATGGCGCACGCGACGGCGTCAGGTCTTCCGCCGGAGTCTCGATCAACCGCTTGTACTGCCGGGCAACTCCCTCGACCCAGTCGCCCATTTTGAACGCGTAATGAGTGGGCATGTCGCTGTCGTCGTAAGTCAGTTCGTAGTCACGAGTGAAATACAACGGCCGGTTGGTCTTCAATTCGTAAAACCGCGCCAGCCCACCCTTGGGCAGTTTCGATCGTCGGTAATACTCAATCGCGCGCGGGATCGGCTCGATGTATTTCTTGTTCCCCGTCTGGCGATACATCATCATCAAGGTCCGCAAGATCCCAGCCGATTCCCCGCCGGTGATCGACGGTGGCTCGAACCTCCGCGCCCACGCCGGGTGCATTTGCGGATCGTACTGCTGAGCCCAACCGGGTTGTGGCTCGGGCATCTGCGCCAGCAGGATAAAATCGCCGGCCTTCTCCGCCGCCCGTGAATACTGTTCGTCTCCGTAGATTTGCGCGGCCATAAACATCACGTCGATCGTGTCCGCGATCGTGTTGTCGTTGAACGTATAGTAGCCGGAGTAGCTCGGGCGAGGATGCTCGCGCGACCACGACGGCGGATAGCTGGCTTTCTTGACCGGATACATGTTCGGATCCGGAGGCCGGTCAAACCGCTGCGGCCAGCCGCCGTTGGGATACTGGGCTGCCAGCAGCGAGGATAGCCCGAATTCGGCGGCTTCGTGAATCTGCTGGTCCTTGAACTTGAGCACCTCGTCCAGTCGCATCAACAGGCGCAAGGCGGCTTGCGTGGCATTGTCGTCCAGCGTCGAGGTGTTCCTTGCTTTTTCCCTCGGCGGGTCCACGCGGTAAGCGTACCGCTGGCGTCGCGCGGGATCGAACTCGATCCGATAATCCCAGCCGCCGCTGCGAAGCTGGCCTTGTACCAGGCAAAGGCCGGCGTCACGGGCCAACTCCAAGCAATATTTGTCACCAGTCACCTCGTAAGCTTCCAGGAACGCCATGCCCACCGACGGCGTGCCAGGCGGCTGGACCCATACCATCGACTCGCTCGCACGCCCTTCGCCCTCGCGTTTCGACAGATCGGCGCTGTACCGCCAGAGGTAGCCGCCGCTCGTCGAAACCTGCTCGCGGAAAAACCGGCTCGCGTTGTCGAGTGCCGCCTTCGCCCGCTCGGGCAAATCGGGATCCGCCGCACAGGCCGTCTGTGGAAGCGCGACCAAGGCCGCTGCGCACGAAAACACTACAAAGCAGAAGATTCGTCTCATCTGTCAGACTCCTATTTCTGATGCTTGTCCAGCTACGCCGCATCGTTTAACCGCAAGCCGGAGGCGTGCGCGTTTTCGACAGCAATGCGTTCCCGACCGCGCACGCCTCCGGCTTGCGGTTAAACGAGGATTGACTTTCGGCGCCGTTTCCTAACGCCCAAGCCGCGCCCGCCCCAGCACATTGTACGTCGGCCCCTCCTTGTCCAGGAAACTGGCGAAAACGAGCACCTCGTTGATGTTCGCCACGCCGCCGTCAAACTGTCCGTTGTCGTTGATCAATCGCCCCAGATCACGTTGCGCCGATCCGCCTCGCCGCACGCGGCCAAGCGTCAAGTGCGGGTGAAACCGACGAGCTTCCTTTCGGAATCCAAGCTTGGCCAGAGCCTTCTCGATCGCCGTGTGCAGCGACGCCAGCAGGTCGGCGCCGCGGTCCACTCCCATCCATACAGTCCGCGGTCGACCGGCATGCGGAAACGCGCCAGCGCCTCGCAAACCGATCTCGAACATTGGACTCTTGCCAGCCGCCTCGGCCACCGCTCGACAAATATCGGCTGTCTGCGGATCGGGAACGTCGCCAAGGAACTTCAACGTCAGGTGCATGTTATGGGGATCTACCCACTTCACGTCACCCCCACCGACGCGCAGCCGTTCGACCAGATCCGCCGCCCGCCGGCGAACGGCATCCCCGACGTCAACCGCGATAAACGTCCGGATCGTGTTCATGGGACAGGGACAGGGTGTCGGGTGTCGGTGTTCGGGTGTCGGTGTTCAGGTATCAGTGTTCAGGTATCAGTGATTCGGGCTCGGGTGCCAGGTGACCTCTTCCCTGACACCTGAAACCTGACACCCTTCTTCCCCGTTTCCCCGACACCTTTCCCCTTCCCCACCCTCACGGCAGTTTCTTGACGCGGATGTTCCTGTAAAACACCTTGCTCTTGGGATCGTGCGCCTGCAGAGCGAAGGTGCCTTTGTCCAATGCACGCCCGAAGTCGGCCCCTGGCTTCGTGTCCGCTGGCTCGGTGTAGTCGACCACGGTCTTGCCGTCGATCTTCACGACGACTTTCTTACCTTTGACGATGATATGCTGCTCGAACCACTCGTTGTCTTTCGCCGGAGCTTCGAATACGTCAGAGACCCCGTACAGGCCGCCGGTTTTCTTGGGATCACTGTGCGTATTATTCACTTGTGACTCGAATCCCTGCTTCGGCCAGCCATCGGGCTGGAACTTGGTGTGAAAGTAGATTCCCGAGTTGCTTCCGGGCGTGGTCATCACTTCGGCCTTGAACTCGAAATTCACGAACGGTGCGTGTTCCCCCACATAGAACAAATGGCTGCGGGGGCCAAAGCAAACGAACTTGCCGTCTTCGACTTTCCACGAATCTGCATTCTCGCTGGCCTTCCAGCCTTCGAACGTCTTACCGTCGCACAGTTGAATCCAGCCGTCTTCTTCGCCAACGCAAAGGCCGACGGCAAGACAAACCAACAAGACAGCAGCAGTCGCAGTCAATGTTGCTCGCATCATGGTCCAATACTCCCAAGTCAAAGAATAGTTCGCCAACAGGTACATCCTACCACATGTTGCCAGCTTACTCTTCGGCCAGCAATTCTTCAATTCGCAGCCGCATCAGTTTCTCGCCTTGGCCATCATTCGCACTCAGCTCTCCCAGCCACCAATAGCGAACGGAACCTTGTTTGTCGACCAAATATACGCCTGGCCAGACGGAGTTGCCCCACGCGTTCCAATTCTCACGAGCGTTGTCAATCAGAATTGGAAACGTCAATCCCACGTCGCTTGCCTTCTCGCGAACACGACCACTGTCGCGTTCTTCCTTCGTCTGCGGCGTGTGGATACCGATGATCGTAAGGCCCTTCTCGCCGAACTTCGTCTGCCAGTCTCGATGCACTGGATAGTCGTGGACGCAAGCCAAGTTTCCGTACGTCCAGAAATGCACAGCCGCGACCTTACCTCGGAGTTCGGCGAACGTCAGCGGCTTGGAGTTCACCCATCCGTCACTCTCGCACAATGCTGGCGTCTTGAATTTCACGCGGCCGAGTCGCCAAACCTCGATGGGTGATCCGAGCATCGCCCGCAAGCGGGCGCGTTGGTCGCGCGAGAGAATCGCCGCGATTCGACGATCCTGCTCGAAGGCGATCCTTGCCGCCTTCAATAAGATTTGTTCGCCCTGCTCGCTCTTTTGAGCTTCCACACGCAATTGGTCAGCCGCTTTCTCCGCCTGCTGGATCACCTTTTCGATCTTGCTATCTTGTTCCGCCGACAGGCTCAGTTTCTCGCCCACTTCGTCACCGAGCAGAATCCCCATGCCGGCCACGCGAAACCGGATCTGATCCATTCGTTTGCGCTGCGCGAACGATAGGATGTCGGACATCCGCTGCTCCGCCGTCTTTGTGAGCTTTCGTATTTCTTCTCCGGATTTCTGTGGCGGTTGGTTGCGCGTCCGCCACAGCAAAGGGTCTAATTCATCCGTCAAACCGGTGATAGCCAGCGCCTGCTCGTCAGTCAGATCGAGCGCGCGGTGGACCACCGAGTCGCGTATCAGTATGAGATACGGTTCGTCAAGAGAAGCAACCGGAATCACACCATACGGATTGTGTTGCCCGTGGGCCATGCGGGTAACACAAAACGCCAAGATCACGGCGAGGACTACTCGATAATCCACGTTTCTCATTGAGGCCATCCAGTGAATCGTCTTCGTCGTTAAGATCTTCTCTGGTAACGATTTATAGCATATGGGCACGTGGTGTTTTCTATCCGGATGGCAGGAATCAAGGAAAACCACCTATCGGACGGTTGACCGGACCTTGCGATGCCGATACCATAATATAACAATTAGTAATTCAAAGAAACAGACAAATTACGAAGACTTATACACTGGAATAACCGGCCGATGCATGTAAAATCCCTCAAGGTCTTCTGCGACGTGGTCGCTCGCCGCAGCTTCTCGCGTGCGGCAACCGACAACGATATCTCGCAGTCCGGTGCCAGCCAGATTGTACACCATCTGGAAAAGAGACTCGGCGTCAAGCTGATCGACCGCTCGAAGCGCCCATTTGTGCTCACTTCCGAAGGCGAAGTCTACTACGAAGGATGTCGAAAGCTGGTCCAGAAGTACTATGCGTTGCAGGAGGAAGTGCGGTCGTTGCACCAGGAGGTCGAGGGCCGCGTCAGTGTGGCCGCAATCTACTCCGTAGGACTAAGCTACGGGAGGGACCTGGTCGACAGGTTCACGCGCCGGCATCCCAAAGCGACCGTTCACATCGAGCATCGCCATCCGGACCGCGTGTACGAGATGGTGGCGGAGGACCGTGTCGACGTCGGCCTGATCAGCTACGCGCAATCGACGCGTACGGTCCGAGCGATCAATTGGTGCGAAGAGCGGATGAGACTCGTTTGCTCTCCCGGCCACTGGCTTGCACAAACCAAGTCGATTGACCTGCAGGACCTGAACGGGCTAGGGATCATCGGCTTCGATCGCGATTTGAGGGTCCGCCGCAAGCTCGACCGCGAGCTTGCCGAGCGCGGGGTGGAAGTCCGCGTCGAAATGGCCTTCGACAACATCGACACGATCAAGCGGGCGATCGAAGTGAACGCAGGCGTCAGCCTTCTGCCGGAGCCGACTGTCCGAGGCGAACTTCAAGCCGGCACATTTGTGAGTATTCCCGTGGAGGGCCTCGATTTGGTGCGCCCTCTCGGCATCATCCATCGTCGCGGTGTGGAACTTGGCAAGACCGCTCGGCGGTTCGTCCAGTTGCTCCAAGACACGCCTTCTGCCGACGACACCGACGGTTGTTCGAGGGCAACGGGAGAAACGGTCGATCCGTACGCAAGCGGCAAGTCTGGGGAAGGCCCAGGCGACGTTGGCAGCGCCACGGTCGCTTCAACGGATGGCACGGAGCGCGCGAAACGTTGAGCTATCGACGAAATCGCTGCTCGGGCTCCTTAATCGTCCCAAGAGTTGTTGAGACATGAGTACGCAACATCAGCACGGCTTTCCGGAAAAACAGGGCTTGTACGATCCGGCCCGCGAGAAGGATAGCTGTGGCATAGGATTCGTGGCTCACATCAAGGGCCAGCGAAGTCATCAAATCGTGCTGGACGCAGATCACGTGTTGCGCCGCATGGATCATCGTGGCGCGCGCGGATGTGAGGTGAACACGGGCGACGGGGCTGGAATTCTCACGGCATTGCCACACGAATTCTTGACCAGAGTGGCGAAAGCGGGACTGCATACGGAACTCCCGGAACCTGGTCGCTTCGGTGCAGGCGTGGTCTTTCTGCCGACGATTGACGCAGAGCGAGACAAATGCAAGCAGGCGGTTGAGCAAATCGTCGCCGAGCAAGGACAACGTCTGATGGGCTGGCGCAAGGTGCCGGTCCGACCCGACCAAGCCGACCTTGGTCCCACAGCCGTTGCCGCCATGCCGGTGATCGAGCAGGTGTTTGTCGCGGCCGGCGACGGGGTCGAGGGCGAAGCGTTCGAACGTCAGTTGTACATCATCCGCAAACAAGCCAGCCGGCTGTTGCGCACCGAGAGCGAACTGAAACAGGCATTGATGTTCTACGTCTGTAGCCTGTCCACTAAAGTCATCATTTACAAAGGAATGCTGACGCCTTGTCAGTTGATGGCGTTCTATCCGGATTTGGCGGACGAGGACTATACCACGCACCTGGCGATGGTGCATTCGAGGTTCTCGACAAACACGTTCCCCAGTTGGGACCGTGCACAGCCGTGCCGCTTCATGTCCCACAACGGCGAGATCAACACGCTGCGCGGCAACATCAACTGGATGCACGCCCGCCAGGGCATCGTTGGAAGCGATCTGTTCGGCGACGACCTTGGCAAAGTGTTTCCGATAGTCGAGCCGGAGTGTTCGGATTCCGGGAACTTCGACAACGTCCTGGAATTCCTGCTGATGACAGGCCGCACGCTGCAGGAGGCGGCCATGATGATGGTGCCCGAGGCGTGGCAAAAGCATGACACGATGGCGGAGAATAAACGGGCGTTCTATGAGTATCATTCGGCCTTGATGGAACCGTGGGACGGCCCGGCGTCGATCGCCTTCACCGACGGACACTACATCGGAGCCCTGCTGGACCGGAACGGTCTTCGCCCCAGTCGCTACTACATCACGCACGATGACCGGGTAATCATGGCCAGCGAGGTCGGCGTGCTGCCAGTCGAGCCGAAGAACGTGAAGTACAAGGGTCGCCTTCAGCCCGGTCGCATGTTTCTGGTCGATTTCGAGCAAGGGCGTCTGATTCCCGACAAGGAACTAAAGAATGAAATCTCCAATCGGCGTCCTTACGCGCATTGGCTTAACGCGGCACGCATCCAACTGAAGGACTTGGCACGCAAAGGCGAACCACACGGTTTCTGTGCCGACACTCTGCTCGAGCGCATGCAGGCTTTCGGCTACACCACCGAAACGATGCAGTTTATGTTGTTGCCGCTGATCCAACAGAAGCGGGACCCGGTCGGCTCGATGGGCAACGATTCCGCTTTGGCTTGTCTGAGCGACAAGCCTCGCATGCCGTACGACTATTTCAGGCAACTCTTTGCCCAAGTGACAAACCCGGCGATCGACTCGATCCGAGAAGAGATCATTATGTCGCTGGAGTGCTACATCGGCCCGGAGCAGAACCTGGTTGGATCGACCGCCAGCCATTGCCGTCGGCTGCTGGTGCCGCACCCGATCCTTACGAACGAGGAACTGGCCGCGATCAAGCACATGGATCACCGCGGCTGGCGCACGAAGACGATCGACATAACGTTCGCGCAGGACGACGGGACCGAAGGCGTGGCAGCGGCTTTGGAGCGTATCTGTGCACAAGCCGAGGCTGCCATCGACGAGGGATTCAGTCTGGTTGTGCTTTCCGACCGTGACATCTCCGCCGATCGCGTGCCCGTCAGTGCGTTGTTGGCTTGCGGTGCGGTACATCATCACTTGATCCGCCAGACCAAACGTACGCGAATCGGGATCGTACTGGAGACAGGCGAGGCTCGTGAGGTCCACCATCACTGTTTGCTGGTGGGCTATGGTGCGGATGCGATCAACCCGTACTTGGCTTTCGAAGCCCTGTGGCAAGCCCGTCGCGACGGCCTCTTGGACGAGAAGGACTTTGCCGACGACGAGGCAGTGGTAGCCGCGTACCGGAAGGGCGTTTCGAAGGGCATGCTGAAAGTGATGGGCAAGATGGGCATCTCGACCCTGCAGTCGTACAAGGGTGCTCAGATCTTCGAGGCACTCGGCCTAAACGACGAGGTTATTGAACGTTCGTTTGTCGGTACGGCCAGCCGCATCCAGGGCGTCAGCCTCCAGACGCTGGCCGAGGAGTCGTTACGACGACACGCCTTGGGGTACCCGCAGCAAGCAGAGGATCGCATCGCCGCATTGCCGAATCTCGGCGAATTCCACTGGCGGGCCGAAGGCGAGCGGCACACGTGGGACCCCGTCGCGATCTCCAGTCTGCAGGTGGCGGCACGCACGGGTGACAAGGACTCTTACTGGCGATTCGCCGAGTACATGAACAAGCACGAGCGCACTCGATGTACGCTTCGTGGTCTGTTGCGGTTCAAGGACAGGGCTGCAGGAGATCCGATTCCGCTGGATGAAGTCGAGCCCGCCACGGAAATCGTCAAGCGTTTCTGTACCGGAGCGATGAGCTTCGGCTCCATTTCTGCCGAGGCCCATGAGACCTTGGCGATTGCCATGAACCGCATGGGAGCCAAAAGCAACACGGGCGAAGGCGGCGAAGATCCGGCTCGTTTCGAGCCGCTGCCGAACGGCGATTCCAAGCGATCGGCGATCAAGCAAGTCGCATCGGGACGGTTCGGAGTTACCGCTTGGTACTTGGCCAACGCAGACGAGTTGCAGATCAAGATTGCCCAAGGTGCCAAGCCGGGAGAAGGTGGAGAATTGCCCGGCCCCAAGGTCGACGAAACGATCGCCCGGATTCGATACTCGACGCCCGGCGTCGGCCTGATCAGCCCGCCGCCGCACCACGATATCTACTCGATCGAAGATTTGGCCCAGTTGATCCACGATCTGAAGAACGCAAACCCGGAGGCACGAGTCAGCGTGAAACTGGTGTCCGAGGTGGGCGTCGGAACCGTCGCCGCCGGAGTGGCAAAGGCCCACGCCGACCATATTCTCGTTTCCGGGGCCGAAGGCGGCACGGGTGCCTCGCCGCTGACGAGTATCAAGCACGCCGGCTTGCCTTGGGAGTTAGGTATTGCCGAGACGCATCAAACTCTGGTGCTGAACGACCTGCGCAGCCGCGTCGTCTTGCAGACGGACGGTGGCCTGAAGACGGGGCGCGACGTGGTGATCGCCGCCCTGCTGGGTGCCGAGGAGATGGGCTTCGCCACTGCCCCGTTGATCACGATGGGTTGCGTCATGATGCGCAAGTGCCATTTGAATACATGCCCGGTCGGCGTGGCAACGCAGGATCCGGAATTGCGGAAGAAGTTCAGCGGAAAGCCAGAGCATGTGGTCACTTATCTCTTCATGGTGGCCGAGGAGGCGAGACGCATCATGGCCGAGTTGGGCTTCCGCAAGATGGACGACATGGTTGGCCGCGTCGATTGCCTTGAGACGGAAGATGCGATCCGCCACTGGAAGGCGGACGGATTGGACCTGACGCCAATCCTCACACAGATTGACAGGCCAAACGGGGACGTGGGGGTTCGCTGCACGATTAAGCAGGATCATGGATTGGAAATGGCGTTGGACAACACGCATCTACTCCGCTTGGCGGCTCCGGCAATGGAGCGAGGCGAGAGAATTCGCGAAGAGTTGGAGATCACCAACGTCAATCGGACGGTGGGCACGATCCTCAGTCACGAATTGGTCAAGCGCTGGGGCGTCGATGGCCTGCCGGACGACACAATCCATTTCAAATTCAACGGTTCCGCCGGCCAGAGCTTCGGGGCCTTTCTGGCTAAAGGCATTACGCTGGAACTGGAGGGCGATGCGAACGACTACGTGGGCAAGGGCCTGTCGGGCGGCCAATTGATCGTCTATCCGCCCATAACAAGTGCATTCGCGGCGGAAGACAACATCATCGTGGGAAATGTGGCGTTGTACGGGGCAACGGGAGGTCGAGCGTTCATTCGCGGGCAGGCGGCCGAGCGATTTTGCGTCCGTAACAGCGGCGCCTGGGCGGTCGTAGAAGGCGTGGGTGACCACGGCTGTGAATACATGACGGGTGGCCGTGCCGTTATCCTGGGGCCCACCGGACGCAATTTTGCCGCGGGAATGTCGGGCGGCATCGCCTACGTTTGGGCTCGCGACAAGGCGGAATTCCGCCTGAACTGTAACCTGGGCATGGTCGAGCTTGAGCGCGTCGAAACGGAAAGGGAGATCGGTCAATTACTGGATATGGTCGATCTGCACTGGAAGTACACTGGATCATCCGTCGCCCGAAGCGTGCTCGCCGACTGGGAACGAATCATACGTGATGAGTTCGTCAAAGTGATGCCCGTCGACTACAAGCGGGCACTGAGGGACCGTATGTTCCACGACGAAGAGGAAGAGGCTCCGGTCCACGCCGAAAAGGCAACTCAGCCGATATGAGATAAACAATGGGAAAACCAACAGGTTTCATCGAATACGAACGAGAAGACGTACCTTATCGCCTGCCGTCTGCACGCGTTGGTGATTTCAAGGAGATCTACACGGACTTTCGAGAAGGGGAACTGCGCACGCAGGGCGCGCGGTGCATGGACTGTGGTGTGCCCTTCTGTATGTCCGGTACGGGCTGTCCGATCGACAACCTGATCCCCGAGTGGAACGATCTGGTTTATCAAGGGCGTTGGCGCGAAGCGCTGGACCGACTACACAAGACGAACAACTTCCCTGAGTTCACGGGCCGGGCCTGTCCCGCGCCGTGCGAAGGCGCTTGCGTTCTAGGCATCGTTGATCCGCCGGTGACAATCAAGAACATCGAGTGCGCGATCATCGACCGCGGTTTTGCCGAAGGCTGGGTCAAGCCGAATCCGCCGAAGGTACGAACCGGGAAGAGAATCGCCGTCGTAGGCTCCGGGCCAGCCGGCCTGGCGGCGGCTGCCCAATTGAACAAGGTCGGGCACGAGGTGACCGTCTACGAACGCGCCGACCGCATCGGCGGTTTGCTAATGTACGGCATCCCGAATATGAAATTGGATAAGGCGGTCGTCCAGCGGCGCATTGATCTGCTCAGACAGGAAGGCGTCAAGTTCGTCACCCGAGCCCATGTGGGTAGGAAGGAAGGTTTCTCCGGTGGACACATGACAGGGATCATGGAGGAGCGCGGACACGAGATTAAATATGTCGAACCGAACGCGTTGCGAGAGGAGTACGACGCACTGCTGCTTGCGACCGGCGCGACACAACCTCGCGACTTGCCGATTCCCGGTCGCCAACTGGGCGGTATCTACTATGCGATGGATTTCCTGACTCGTAATACGAAGAGCCTGCTTGACGCGAATCTCGAAGATGATGCCTCCTACATCTCCGCCAAGGGCAAGGACGTAGTTGTGATCGGCGGGGGCGACACCGGGGCCGACTGTATCGGAACGTCGTTGCGACACGGGTGCCGGAGCGTCGTGAACTTCGAGTTGTTGGCCAGACCGCCTGCCGGTCGGGCGGCGAACAACCCGTGGCCTCAATGGCCTCGCGTCTTCCGAGTGGACTACTCACACGGCGAATGTCGCGACGTGCTTGGCGAGGACCCACGCGAATTCTCGATTTTGACCAAGGAGTTCATGGACGATGGCAACGGCAACGTGGCGGCAGTGAAGACGGTCAGAATCGACTGGTCGAACCCGTCGGCAAACGCGCCGTTCACGGAGGTTCCGGGGAGCGAGCAAGAATGGAACGCCGACTTGGTGTTTCTGTCGATGGGCTTCCTTGGCCCGGAAGGCACGATTTCGGACATGCTGGGGCTGGAGTGCGACGATCGCAGTAACTACAAAGCGGAGCACGGCCGGTTCGCTACCAACGTGGACGGCGTGTTTGCCGCAGGCGACTGCCGACGCGGTCAATCGCTTGTCGTGTGGGCCATCAACGAAGGACGCGGCGCAGCCAGAGCCATCGACGAATACTTAATGAGCCGGAGCACGCTGCCCGCGCCAGGCGTCACCATGGGATCTGCACTGTCGGCATGGCGATAGATCTGGGCCGACCTCACAACTCGAGCGATCGTGCCCTGCCGACACGTCGCTTGCAATTCCCGTTCTTACTATAAGACTAACTAATCATTAGGGTTTCTAATATGTAGGTATCTTATCTATTTGGGGGTTTCCTTATTCAGGGCTTTGGCTAAGATTTGCCGTTTGACCGCGCCGTTCGAGGCAGTGTATGGGTTTTGAGAAAAGCACTGTGAGTTGCTCGACGGCCAATTGCCACGGCGCGCGGCCGGTAAGGAGTCGCGAACCATCATTTAGGCTACCCGCGACGCGAAATAAGAGTCGAGCCTGAGAATCGAACGCCGACACGTAGATTTCCAAACGCGCCCACACCATCAGGAAACGTAGAGAGAATGAAGACAGCCAGTCGTCTGGAAAAGGTTTTGGAGAGCGGTGCCTTTGCGGTCACGTCTGAATGTGGGCCGCCCCGTGGGGCAGACCCGGAAGTCGTCCGCAAGAAAGGCGAACTCCTAAGAGACGCGGTAGATGGCGTTAACGTGACAGACAACCAGACCTCGGTGGTTAGGATGTCTTCCATTGCGGCCTGTACCATCCTCAAGGAGATGGGCTTTGATCCGATCGTTCAGATGACGGTCCGCGACCGAAATCGCATTGGGCTGCAAAGCGATCTTCTGGGCGCCGCCGCGTTGGGAATGTGCAACATCCTCTGCCTGTCCGGGGACCACCAACGATTCGGCGATCACCCCGGTGCCAAGAACGTTTTCGATATCGATTCCATTCAGCTTGTCCGCGCCGTCTACCGGATGCGAGAAGAAGGCAAGCTGATTAGCGGCGAGGAGATCAAGTCTCCCCCTAGGTTCTACATCGGTGCGGCGGCCAACCCCTTTGCGGATCCTTTCGAGATGCGCGTATCCAGGTTGGCCAAGAAGGCGGCAGCCGGTGCGGACTTCATCCAGACCCAATGCATCTACAATCTGGACAGGTTCCGGAAGTGGCTCGACGCCGTGGTGGCCCGCGGCCTCCATGAGAAGGTGAAGATCCTTGCTGGGGTCACCCCCATGAAAAGCGTCGGCATGGCGCGATACATGAAAAATTCGGTCCCGGGTATGGATGTGCCCGACGAGATCATCACACGTCTAAAGGGTGCGGGCAAGGGAAATGCTGCCAAAGAGGGAATCAAGATCTGCGTCGAGACGATCCAGCAGCTCAGAGAAATGGAAGGCGTGGCTGGTGTACACATCATGGCCATCGAGTGGGAAGAGAAAGTCGCCGAGATGGTCCGAGAGGCCGGTCTGATGCCTCGGCCGGAAGTCGCGACTTGCGATTCGACTTCTCCATGTTGCGCAGGAGCGATGTAATGGCCGAACCCGTGTCTCCGGACATCGCCGTGTACGTCTGCGTCAACTGCATTCCAGAGGGCGGGCACTTGCCGCGCCAGTGGACGCAGGAAGGTGCACGAGCCTTGGTGCGCGAGGTCCCGTGCAGCGGCAAGATGGACGCCCAGTATCTGCTTCACGCCCTGGAAGGCGGTGCACGTGGTATCTGTGTCGTGGCGTGCCCCAAGGGTGAGTGCCAGTTGGCGCAGGGTAATTACCGCGCGGAAGTACGGGTCGGTGTGATCCAGCGGCTCCTGACCGAGATCGGAATGGAGCCCGAGCGGGCAGAACTGGTCCATCGCTCGCCGGACGCTTCCTACGCTCAGTTCGAGCAACTCGTACGCGACGCGGTGGGACGCATTAGCGCACTGGGGGAAAGTCCCATGCACCAGGACGCAGTACTTGAAACCATCGAGGAATCCGGACGGGGGACAGACTGACCGTGCCTGCCAAGATCCATATCCATACCGAACCAGCCCCGCCGCGTGTTCGCCCCGTTGGCAAGTTGGGGATCGTCGACTGGCGCGAGGACTGTTCGAGTTGCCACAACTGTGTGAAGCGAGGGTGCATCTACGGGCTATGGCGTGACGAGGCCGATACGTTGCACGAGGAGCGCGGCTATCTGGACTACGTCTATCAGTGCCGAGGCTGCCTGACGTGTGTCCAGGATTGCACCAAGGGCATCCTCACCCGGGTGATCAATCCCGAGTACGAACGGCTCGGCGACGAATATTTCACACCGGACATTATCCTTTCCACTTGGTATCAGGCGGAGACAGGCCGAATTCCCGTATCGGGTGCGGGCTACAATGGGCCGTACAGCGGACCGGGATTCGATTCCATGTGGACGGATATGTCGGAAATCGTACGGCCGACGCGTGATGGGATCCACGGGCGCGAGTATATCAACACCAGTGTGGATGTTGGGCGGAAACTGGCCCATCTTGCATTCCATGAGGGCCGACTGGACGTTTCGCCTCCGCCGCTGATCGAATTCCCCTTACCGGTGATCTTCGATTCGCTTCCCAAGCGTTGGCATGGAGGCAACATAGTACAGTCGGTCGCCAAGGCAGCGGCCGAAATCGGCCTGTTTTCGATCGTCCGCGGCGACGAAATTCCTTCCGATCTCTCCATCGCGGAAGACAATCTCGTTCCCTGGCTGGACACGGTCCAGCAGTGTATGGAGGGGACCTTTGCCAGGGCGGCCATGGTGATGATCCCTGATGGACCGGACGTTGCCGCGATGCAGGCTGCCCTGAAGCAAAAGAACGCCGAGCAGATCGTGGCGGTTCGCGTGCCCGCAACACCGTCGGTGACCGAGCGCGTGGTCAAACTTGTCGAAGACGGTGCCGAGGTAATCCATTTGGTGTTCGACGCGCACGGTCGGGAGGCCGCACCGGAAAAGCCCCGCCATGTACGCGACGTGCTAAGGGATGTCCATGGCACGCTGGTCAAGGAGGGTACGCGCGACCTGGTGACGCTGGTGTCCTCGGGCGGTGTTGTCCAGGCCGAGCATGTGGTCAAAGCCGCTGTCTGCGGTGCGGACCTGGTTGCCATCGACCAACCGCTCGTCGTCGCGATGGAATGCCGGCTATGCGGCGAATGCGAGCGAGGTGAGACGTGCTCGATTGCCATCGACGAGACCGATCCGGATTACGCCACACGCCGCGTCATCAACTTGATTGGCGCCTGGCACCAGCAGATGATCGAAATGCTCGGAGCGATGGGGATCCGGGAATTCCGTCGGCTGCGAGGCGAGACCGGCCGCTGCATGTTCTTCGAGGACCTTGAACGTGAAACGTTCGGCCGGTTGTTCGGAAAGCGGATTGAATCGCCCAACGGAGGCAGCAAGCAAGCCGTTTAACCGCAAGCCGGAGGCGTGCGCGTTCTTCCGCGCACGCCTCCGGCTTGCGGTTAGACGAGGAAAAGATCGCCAAGGGAAGAGATATCGTGAGTAGCGTTCAAACCATCACTCCCAAAACGGTTCCACAGTCGGTCGAAGACTTCGTTTCGCGACCTGATTACGCCGAGGTTTCTCGCGAGGTCCGCCTCGCCCCGCCGCGATATCGCAACGAGATCGGCAAATACAGCGTCCACCGAGCCTCGAACTGCCAACAGTGTGGCCGCTGTGTCGAAACGTGTGAATATGGGGTCCACGAACGCCCCGAAGGCTACCGGCAGATGATGCGGCCGTTCGATTACCGGTGCATCGGGCCCGACTGCGCGAAGACGGACAAGTACTGCATTGACGCCTGCCCGAACCAGGCGCTATCGCTGTCTGAAAACCCAGCCTTCAAGACGATCGGTGACTACCGATGGACGGCCGACCTGATCACCGCCACCTGGCACATGGCCGAGACCGGCCAACGTCCAGGGCCGCATCTGGAGTGCGAGTTGGGTGCCTCCGGCGGCGGATTCGATCGTTTGCGATTCCGATTTCCCGATTCCCCGCCCAGCGATCTTCGTCGCGAGGACATCTCGACCGAAGTGTTGCTTAACCGCCGGAACGACCACCGCCCCAAAGTCACCATCGACGTGCCGTGGTACGGTGGCGGAATGTCGTTCGGGTCGACCAGTACGCACGTGTTGTTGGGCAGGGCACGGAATGCCAAGGCTTGGAACACCTTCACTTGTACCGGCGAAGGTGGGTATCTCGACCGGCTGATTCCGTACAAAGACCACGTCATTACTCAGATCGCCACCGGCTTGTTCGGCGTCCGCGAGGAGACCATTCAGCGTGCGCCCATCGTCGAATTCAAGTACGCTCAGGGCGCCAAGCCCGGACTGGGCGGCCACCTGTTGGGCGACAAGAACACGCCGCCGGTGGCGGCCATACGCGAGGCGGTCGTGGGCACTTCGCTCTTCTCGCCGTTCCCGTTTCACAGCATTTACTCGGTCGAAGATCATAAGAAACACTTAGACTGGATCGCGCACGTCAGCCCGCGATCGTTGCTTTCGGCCAAGGTCTCTACGCCGGTCGACGTCGATATGGTCGCGGTTGGCTCGTACTACGCCGGAGCGCACATCGTTCACCTCGACGGCAGCTATGGCGGCACCGGCGCGGCTCCGAACATCGCCAAGAAAAACATCGCCATGCCGATCGAGTATGCGGCCAATCGCGTTCACCAGTTCCTGGTCGACGAGGGCATCCGCGACAATATCACAGTGATCGCCAGCGGCGGAATTCGCACGCCCGCGGACGCGGCCAAGGCCATTGCACTGGGGGCGGACGGTGTGGTCATCGGCACGGCCGAGCTAGTGGCGGCGAGTTGCATGCGTTGCGGAGGCTGCGAGAGCGGACGGGGATGCGCCCGGGGGATCACCACCACGGATCCAGAGCTGCTGGAGATGATCTCCATCGAATGGGCCACCCAGCGGATGGTGAACCTCTACAACGCATGGCGAGAGATGTTCATTGACATCCTTTTCCGCCTGGGGCTTGATTCACCCGCAGCCCTGCGCGGCCGCACGGATTTGCTGATGCATTTGGATTACGAAAACAACGTACCAACAGACGGATGATGGCAAAATCGTTTAACCCGAAG
>JADHUC010000202.1 GCA_016784735.1 Pirellulaceae bacterium
CGCTTTTGGCTCAAAGCGAAAAACCCCAGGGGGTTTGGGGGACTGGTCCCCCAATTACAGAAAACACTGTCTTTAGTCCGCTCTTTACTCACGAACTCCGGCACGCCCAAAACTCAACGTCACGCTGAACCAATACAACCGCCGGGTCACGTCCGAAGATGAGGACGAGCGGATGCCTCCGGATTATGAAGAGTCCGTCAGACCGCTCTCGCCCGAACAGGTCAAGTTGATCCGAATATGGATCGATCAAGGCGCAAAATGGCCGGCGGACGTGGATGCCAAGAGCAAGGCGACCTCGGATCACTGGTCGTTTCAGCCTGTCATTCGGCACGATCCGCCGCCGGTGCAAAATTCAGATTGGGCGCGGAATCCTATTGATCGTTTCGTCCTGGCAAGGCTTGAACAGGAGGGTATCCAGCCGCCGCCGGAGGCTGATCGCCATACGCTCATCAAGCGGCTGTACTACGATCTTCTGGGCCTTCCTCCCACGTTGGAAGAAGTGGACCGATTCGTGGGCGACCAGTCACCGAGCGCCTACGAGAAGCTCATGGACGAAATCCTCAACTCGCCGCATTTCGGCGAACGATGGGGGCGGCATTGGCTGGACAAGGCCCGTTATGCGGATTCAGACGGCTACGAGAAGGACCGACCACGGCCGAATGCGTGGCGATATCGCGACTGGGTCATCGAAGCGATCAACAAGGACATGGCGTTCGATCGTTTCACCATCGAGCAAATCGCTGGCGATCTCCTGCCGAACAGCAGCCCAATCGAGCGTCTGGCAACCGCCTTCAATCGCCAGACGCTAACAAACACTGAAGGCGGAGTGGACCAGGAGGAATTCCGCGTCCTGGCGATCAAGGACCGAATTAACACACTGGGCACGGTCTGGCTCGGGCTGACCGTTGGTTGCGCTGACTGCCACAGCCACAAGTATGACCCGATCACACAGCGCGAGTACTATCAATTGTTCGCCTTCTTCAACAACGCTGACGAGATCAACACGGAATTACCCAATTCCGATAAACCGGTCCGCGTTATCGGCCAGCGCACGTCCAATCCTCGGAAGAGCCATGTCCTTCGACGCGGTGATTTCCTCCAGCCGGCGGCGGAGGTCGAACCCGCCGCCCTGGAATTGCTGCATCCGCTCAGCGCGCGCAACCGGGAAGGAGCTCCCGATCGACTGGATCTGGCCGAGTGGCTTGTCGATCCGGCCAACCCGCTAACGCCGCGAGTCGTCGTGAATCACATCTGGACGCACTTATTCGGCTGGGGGCTGGTGACTACGGTGAGCGATTTCGGCGTACGCGGCGCGCCTCCGACTCATCCGCGTTTGCTCGATTGGCTTGCCACTGAACTGATCGAGCGAGGTTGGAGCCGCAAGTCGATGATCAAGCTCATTGTCTCTTCGGCCACCTATCGTCAATCTTCGAGGCACCGGCCGGATTTGGCGAACACAGACTCTTTGAACAACTTGCTGGCGCGTCAGAACCGTTTTCGCGTCGATGCGGAGATTGTCCGCGATCTGTACCTGGCGGCAAGCGGTCTGTTGACGCAGAAGATCGGCGGCCCCAGTGTCTATCCGCCTATGCCCGCCGACGTAGCCGAGTTGAGCTATGCCAACAACTTCAAATGGACCACCAGCAAGGGCGACAACCGATATCGGCGCGGGATGTACACGTTTTTCAAACGGACGTCTCCTCATCCTAATCTGATCGCTTTCGACTGCCCCGACGCGAATACGACCAACGTCCAGCGTTGGGCCTCGAATACGCCGATTCAGGCATTGACCACGCTGAACAACGAGGTATTCGTGGAGGCCGCGCAGGCCATGGCTCGACGAGTGCTGACGGCCGCCGCGGTTTCCACGGATGCTGACCGCATCACGTACGCCTTTCGCTTGTGCGTGGCACGTGCGCCTTCTGAGGCCGACCGAAACCGTTTCGTCCGATTGCTGTTGAAGGCCCGCGCTTGGTATGGCGAACGTCCCGAACCGGCGAGAGAACTCGTCGGGCGGTACCAGCCCGATGGCGTCACACCGGTCGAGGCTGCGGCGTGGGTGGCAACAGCCCGGATCCTCTTGAACATGGACGAGTTTATCACTCGCGAATAGGGACCGTTC
Organism: Pirellulaceae bacterium; assembly: GCA_016784735.1. Taxonomy (GTDB): domain Bacteria; phylum Planctomycetota; class Planctomycetia; order Pirellulales; family Pirellulaceae; genus JADHUC01. The sequence continues at coordinate 2,123 of JADHUC010000202.1, forward strand.
ACATGCATCCGATGGGAGAACAGATCCGGCACACCCGACGTGAGTTCCTCAATACTTCGGCGAGCGGCCTGGGAATGATGGCGATTGGCGCGATGCTCGCCAAGGACGGATTGCTGGCGTCGCCCAGTGCTTTGGCTGCCGAAAACGAAGCACCGAACGTGGTCAATCCGCTGGCCCCGAAACCGCCGCATTTCGAGGCGAAGGCCAAATCGTGCATCTTCATCTTCATGGCCGGGGCACCGAGCCAGCTTGATCTGTTCGACCCCAAGCCGAAACTCAACGAGATTCACGGCCAGAAACTCCCCGATTCGTTCACCAAGAATGTGCGGTTTGCCTTCCTCCAGAAGGATACGGCCACCGTGATGGGTTCGAAACGGAAGTTCACCAAGCACGGCCAGTGCGGGATGGAATTGTCTGATCTTCTGCCCCACATCGGCACGGTAGCTGACGACGTTCTTCTGGTACGAAGCTTGGTCTCGGGTCAGTTCAACCATCATCCGGGGCAGTTGCTGATGCAGTGCGGCCGGGCGAGTTTCGGTTTGCCGGCCATGGGATCGTGGCTCACTTACGGACTGGGGAGCGAATCGCAGAATCTACCCGGCTACGTGGTACTGAATGCCGGGCGAGGCTCCAGCGGCGGGGCCACCTTGTGGCAAAGCGGTTTTCTGCCTTCGGTCCATGCGGGCGTTCTGTTCCGCAACCAGGGCGAGCCGGTGCTGAATCTGGAAAACCCGCCAGGGCTGCCGCCTGACTTGCAGCGAGAAGGACTGGACGTGTTGCGCGAAATCAACCGGGGCCGTTTCGAAGAGATCCGCGACCCGGAGATCGCCAGCCGCATTGCCAGCTACGAACTGGCATTCCGCATGCAAACTGCCGCCCCGGAGTTGATTGACTTGACCAGCGAGAGCAAGAAGACGCTGGACATGTACGGCGTGGATCGGGCCGAGCCGGAGGGCAAGGGCGGTCGCGGCAAACGGGGTAACACATGGGCGGACTTTGCTCGCAACTGCCTCTTGGCCCGGCGACTGGTCGAACGCGGCGTGCGGTTTGTCAACATCATCTACGCATCTTGGGACCACCATAGCAAGCTGGACGAGGAACTGCCGTACAACACCGGCGCGGTGGACCAGCCGATTGCGGCTTTGATCAAGGACCTCAAACAGCGCGGGATGCTGGACGAGACGATGGTCGTGTGGGGCAGCGAGTTCGGCCGCACGCCCCTGGGCGAAAATCGCGGCGGATCGAAGAACGTAACGGGTCGCGATCATCACCCGTTTGCCTTCAGCATGTTTCTGGCCGGTGGCGGTATCAGCGGCGGGCAGGTCTACGGTGCCAGCGACGAGATCGGATGGCGGGCCGTGGACAAACCAACTCACATCAACGACCTGCACGCCACGATGCTTCATCTGTTCGGGCTGGATCACCTAAAACTAACGCATCGCTTCCAGGGAAGAGATTTTCGGTTGACCGATGTGGGCGGCAAGGTGATCGAGGATTGGATTGCATAGGTCGCGGGATGGCGCACTGTCTACCCCTCCCATCTTCCTTCGGGCCTCGGCAGCAACTACAGTATCACCAACGCCAGTCGACTGGGACCGTACGAGACTCGGGAGGGCGAAGCTCCTGCTGAGCTGGATTCCTGGCACTGACGCGTGGCTCGGCGGGAGCCTCGCCCTCCCGAAACCCCATGGTCCTTGCGTCGCCAGCTTTCAGCCGACGAAATAAACTGGCCCGCTTGTCGGCTCAAGATTTGTCCAAAGAGCTACCCGACCAGCACTTACCGAGGGAGTCCATGCTCTACTGCCCACTTCGCATGCTCAGCTACGGCCTGCTTCTGATACTTCTCGCCAATTGCGGCGCGGCAGCCATGGCTGAGAGTGAAACTCCAACAACGGGTGCCGGAGAGCAGATACTCTACGTGGCGCCTCAGCAGGCAGAAAATGGTCGCGGCGTCAGCCAGGCAACTGCTGCAGATTTCCGAGACACGGACTTCTGGTCGCTCGTTCGGCAGGCCAACCAGAATGGCCCGGTCCTGGTCAACTTTCTCGACGGCAAGTACATCGTCAGTTCCAATGCCGAAAACGCGATGCCGACCTTGAGCCTGGCTGACCTTGGGCATAAAGACCATCCATTGACCCTCCAAGGGATCAGCCAGAACGGCGTGGTCTTCACGCGGCACCCGGACGACAGCATGGAGGGCAAGAACGGCCCGGGTTTTCTGCAGATTACGCGATCGCAGAATCTGGTCGTTCGCAACCTGCATTTTACCGGCAAGCAACCTATCGGATACGCCACACACTTTGGCGGCAGCGTAAATGTCTTGATTGAAGGATGCAGTTGGATCGACCTGCCGGGCGTCTATTACGGGGCGACCGGCACGGCCAATGCCTCGACGGACCACGTCACCTTCAAAGACTGCGTGTTCAAACGCGTTGGCAGCGGCGGGCACGCGCATATGGCTTACAATGCTTACGATCCGAAGCACATCCGCTTCGTCAATTGCCGTTTCGAAGACTGCGCCGGTGATTACGTTCGCTTTCGGGACGGCACTGACTTCGGTGTGGTCGTGGGGTGTACGTTCAAGTCCACCGGGTATTATCGAAATGTGAACATGCCATTCATTACGGTTCCGTTGTTCAACGACGATGATCCGGCGGAGCAGAAGCGATCACCGAACTATGAGTTCTTTGGAACGCATTTCTTGATCTTCGACAATACGTTCATCTATGCAAACGACCGTCCCGAAGGCGTCCGCGTCGCGTTGCTGTTCCACCACAGCGGATTCGATCCGCCAGGCCGCAAGCATCTGCTGACCGAAGAACAAGCTGGACTTCTGGAAGACGGAACGGTGGCTGAGAAGAAGGCGTTTATGCTGGAAAACCTGGGCGTTGACGCCAACAGCGTACACTTCTTTAACAACCGTTTCATCGGCGTCGACTTGAAGGTCGCGTACAGATCCGGCGCGGCCTACGGAGCCAAATCGAAGGGCTGGAGCGGAACCGTCGACATCGCCGACACGGTCAATGGCGCCGAAGTCGCTGAAACGGTCGAAGACGCTTTGAGGTTCTTTGATTGAAACTACCACGCCGGCTCAACAGCAAAGGAGAGACTTGATGGTACCAAAACAGAATAAACTGATGCTCGTGATTCTTGTTTTCGCCGCTACGGTTTTCGCTGCCAGCGGCTTTCTGTACGCGCAGGACGAAAGTCTTAAGCCGGGCATCAACGAGGGATACAAGAAACAGAAGATCGAGCCGTTCATCGCTCGTTTTGAAAACGAAAAGCGGGTCGTCGTACAGAAACGCGCCGAGATTCTGGCGGCGTGTCAACTGAAGGCCGGCATGATCGTGGCCGATGTCGGGGCTGGCACGGGGCTTTTCACACGCCCCTTTGCTGCCAAGGTCTCGCCGAACGGCAAGGTGTACGCTGTCGACGTGACGGAGCAATTTGTCAAACACGTGGAAAAGACGTGTCGCGAGGAAGGGCTCACAAACGTGGTGGGCGTCGTGTCGAAGCCAACATCCGCTGAATTGCCTGCTGGGTCCATCGACCTGGTCTTCACGAGCGATACCTACCATCATTTTGAATACCCGTACAAGATGCTCGCCTCGATTCGCGGGTCCCTGCGCGATACGGGCATCCTGGTGATCGTCGATCGTAAGAAAGCCGACAAACATGTGCGAGCGGATCAAGCGACGGTCAAAGAGGAAGTGACGAAGGCCGGTTTCCAATTGCTGGAGGAAAAGGACGTCACAGAAAGTCAGTACCTGATGCGCTTCGCAAAGAGTGATCCGAACGCGCGGCGCATGCAATACACCGCTCGTTCCCGAGAGGAGGCCGTTCGTTGGCAGCAAGATTTGCGAAAGCAACTGCTTGGGGTCCTGAAGCTGGACGAGTTGGTGGCCAAACGCAAGGAGATTCCCCTGGAACCCGTCGAAGTCTCGTCGGAAGACAAGCAGAACTACAGACTGACCGAATTAGAAATCACCAGTGCTCCGGGCCGAAGGATTCGTTGCCTGGTGACGCATCCACAACCCTATACCGGCCTTTGTCCAGCCATTGTCTGCATTCACGGGCATGGCGGAAATCGCCGCACGGTTTACGACAACGATTCGATCTATCATCGGTTTGCCACGGTTTTGGCCGAAAACGGTTACGTGACAATCTCGGCAGATGTGGGCCAGCACGACGTGAAGGATGCGAAGCTGACGCTTATGGGAGAGCGGCTTTGGGATCTGATTCGATGCGTAGACTACCTGGAATCCATGCCGCAGGTCAATCGGTCCAAGCTGGGATGCGCTGGGCTATCGTTGGGCGGCGAGATGGCAATGTGGCTGGGCGCTATGGACGAACGCATGGCAGCCACGGTCAGTTGCGGATTCCTGACGCGTATGGACCAGATGGAGAAGAACCACTGCATGTGCTGGAAATTGCCCGGTTTGCGTGAGCTGGTCGATTTCGCCGACATCTACGCGCTCACTGCCCCACGCGCTCTTCAGTGCCAGAACGGCAACCAGGAGCCGCCAAGTCAGTTTCCGCCGTCGTTGGCGCGTGAGGCGTTGGCGGAAATCAAACTGACGTACAAGGACCTCGGCGAACCGGGCCGCGCCGTTCTCTCTGTGCACGACGGCGGGCATGAGGTAGACGTTCCCGCATTGCGTGGCTTTCTTGCTAAGCACCTTGGCCAGCCGTGAGCTTCGCCAGGCGTACTCTGTAAAGACGCGGCTAAGCGACTCTGAGTTCTTTCAGACAGCAGAAGACCTATGGAACCCACAGGGAAACGACATACGCAGGCTCCTTTGAATATCGTCGTCGGGCTTCTTCTCTGCGTCGTGATCACGAGCGTGCGGGATGTCGCCGGCCAGACGACCGGTCAGGTTGTGTCGCTCTGGGACGACCCGAGTTGGGAACGTGGTCTGACCGTGTGGAGCCCCAAGCCGGGTCGGCATGTGAAACAAGGGGAATTGCGGCCGTGGCCTGATCGGGGCGCTCCAGTGTGGGGCGTGGCCCAATGGCACAGCCGTTTCACACTGGCCGATGCCACGCCGGAGAAATTGACGTCCGGTGCCGTGCGTTTCTCCGACGGCGCCAAAGCCGTGGTTTTCGGGCCGGCCGCCAGCGATCAAGCGGACCTGATCCTGGCATTGGACGCGACCAAGGAGTACGGCCCGCGGTCGCCGGAGCCGGGCGATCCTTGGCCACATCTGCTGGTCGAACGGCGTCTGATCGAGCACCCGGCGATCACCGAAACGGCGTCTGTACCTCTTCACATCCGTTACCGATTGCTGAAGGCGCGTGCGGACGAGCGTCCCGGATGGACCGATCGCCGGCATACGGCCCAGTTCGTATTCTACGTGACGGTGCAGAATCTCAATCGTAGTTCACCCGGGCACGGCGACTACCTGTGGCTCGGATTGCTGTTGTACGACCGGCGCCATCGTTTTCCGCCCGCGTATGCCGCGCAGGATATCGGTTCATCGAAGAAGAAAGGTACGGGCAAATTCATCTTCCAGCCCGATTTCAAGCGAGTATCGCAGCAGAGTCCGCACGATGGCGAGTGGGTGACGATCGACGCCGATCTTCTGCCGATGATGCGAGAGGCGTTGGACACGGCATGGCAGCGAGGCTATCTTGAAGAATCGAAAGATCCGGCCGACTACCGCCTGGGCAGCATGAATATGGGATGGGAGATTACTGGACCGATCGACGCCGCGGTTCAAGTGCAAGGTTTGAGACTTGACGCACGGATGAAACAAGAGTAACGCGGTTCGACCGTCGCGTGATAGTTGCGCCGAACAATGGAGCGCCATCTGGCGATCATATTCATTCGCTGCCGCCCTGAATTCGTTGGGAACGCTTCTTGTTGCCCAGCGAATTCAGGGCGACAGCGAATAGGATCCGGGCATCGGCGAGCGAGCGAAGGGGCCCGGATTTCGTGTACATTTAATTGCCTTGCGAGGAGAACACGATGACTACCATCACACGTCGACGATTTGTCCAGAGCGCGGCGGCCATGGCGTTGGCCGCGCCGCTGACTGGCCGACTGGCCCGAGCCGCGGAAACGAAGATGCACGTGGCCTGCAATCATTTTTGCTGGATCAACATGTATCGCAGGCAAAGCAAAGACTTCAACGCCGATCTTGACGCCGGATTGGCCGAAGTGAAGCGATCCGGTATGGATGGTCTGGAAGCGATGCTCGGTGACGCGGCATCCGCCGAGCGAATCGTTGCGTTGTTGAAGAAACACGGTCTTGAGATGCGTTCGTTCTATACGGGTGCCACGCTTCACGATCCCGCCGCGACGGACGCGAGTATCGAACGAGTGGTCGCAACGGCCGCGAAAGCGAAGGAACTGATTGATCTGCAGATTGTCGTGGTCAACCCAACGCCTCTGCGTGGGCAGGCCAAGTCGGACGCGCAGCTTGCGACTCAGGCCAAGGGCATGACGCAACTCGGCGGCCGTCTGGCAGAATGCGGCATGACGCTCGCCTACCACTTCCACGCTCCGGCGTGGCAGAACGAGGGCCGCGAATTTCATCACGTGATGACCGAGACCGATCCGAAGCTCGTCAAGTTGTGCCTGGACACGCACTGGGTTTATCGCGGCAGCGGCAACAACGCCGCGCGAGTGTACGAGGTGGTCAAGCGATATGGCAAACGAGTTGCGGAATTGCACCTCCGGCAATCGAAGGATGGCGTGTGGACCGAGTGCCTGACCGACGGCGACATCGATCACGTGAAGGTGGCCGACGGGCTTAAGGCACAAGGCGTCAAACCGCTAATCGTGCTGGAGCAGGCGGTCGAGAAGGGCACGCCGAACACGATGGACGCCGTAGAATCGCACCGCCGCAGCCGGACTTACGTGGAGAAGGTGTTCGCAAGACTCTCGTGACCGCGAACTCGGCAGGGTTTGAACTGACGGATTGACAGCCAATTGGGAAGCGGTACGCTGACAAGTCGGGACGAACGATGAGGGACTTCCGCGAGGTTCTGCCCTCATTCTGACGTTCTACCAGTGGGAGAGAGTTCGTAGGGTGGGCCAAGTCCTCGCGGGCCCACCGAATCGTCCAGCAACCACTTGGTGGGCCCGCGAAGACTTGGCCCACCCTACAGGATACGCGCACGACGCTCAGTTGATACCGAGTAGAATTCGACCGTTCTCTCCGCGGGAGAGAAGTTTTCTTGGACTCGCACTACACGAATTGGACGAACGGGCCCCACAACATGCCAACGGGATTCATTACCAAGATAATCGCCGAGAAGAAGATCGGCTTCATCGCGTCACGCGACGGTGGTCGAGACGTGTTCTTTCACAGCAGTGTGGTTGCAGGCGATCAGTTCGACAAACTGGAGGAGGGGCAGACCGTCTCGTTCGATCTTGATGAGACGCAAGGAACGAACGAACGACCACGCGCCGCCAAGGTAGAACCGAGCGACGAAAAGCGACCCACTGGCAGCAAGGGCGCCGACCCGCAAGTTGCTCGCCACCCCCGAGCCCGACGTCGCAAGCCAACCTGGAGAGATTAGTCACAATGAACGAACAAGACGGATTATGGAGTCGGCGAGGATTCTTGGCTTCTCTGACGGCTGCAGGCGCGGCGAATCTCATCGCTCCGGCACGAGGGATTTGCGCTGACGAGCCCAAGGGCGTCAAACTGGGATTCGACAATTTCTCGATGCGAGCTTTTGAGTGGAAGGCACCGCGACTGATCGAGTACGCCTCGTCGTTGAAGGTGGACACACTCCTGCTGTCGGATCTCGACGTGTACGAAAGCCTCGACGAGGACTACCTGAAGGAGATCCACGCCCAGGCCGACCGAGCGGGGATCGAGCTTCATGCCGGTACAAGCAGCATCTGTCCCACCTCGAAGTCGTACAACGAGAAGAAGTGTGGCAAGGCCGAGGATCACGCGCGGCTGCTTGTCCGCACCGCGAAACGGCTGGGAAGTTCCGTAGCCAGATGCTACCTCGGCAGCCGACGCGATCGGGACGACGACGGAGGTATCTATCGCCATATCGAAGAGATGGTCAAGGTGCTGAAGGCTGTGAAGAGCGAGGCGGAAGATGCGAATGTGAGAATCGCCGTGGAAAACCACGCCGGGGATATGCAGGCATGGGAGCTTGTGAACTTGATCGAAGAGGCGGGGAAGAGCTTCGTAGGCGCGACCATGGACCCAGGGAACGCTACCTGGACGCTCGAAGATCCAATGGTCAACCTGGAAATCCTCGGTCCCTACGCCGTCACCACGGGCATCCGCGATACGGCTATGTGGGAGACGGACACCGGAGCTGCCGCCATGTGGGCGAACATGGGACAAGGTGTCGTGGATTGGCCGGCTTATGCAAAGCGATTCCGCGAGCTATGCCCCGACACTCCGTTTGTACTGGAGATCCTCTCCTATAGGTGGCCGGGCGAGGCGCCATACCTCAAACCCGAGTTTTGGTCGAGATTCCCCAAAGCCCGTGCGCACGAATTCGCCCGCTACGTTGCGTTGGCCAAACGCGGCAAACCGTTCGAGATCCCACCCGGCCGTCCGACGGGCGACGCGTCAAAGGAACTGGAGCAGGCGCAACAGAAGTTCGACCTGGAAGAGAGCCTCGAGTACTGCAGGCAGGTCTTGGAACTGGGCCTCAAGAAATAGCCAGCACGACAAGGCCAAGTGCCACGGCGCCGAACTCCTGCATTAGACCGTTTAACCCGAAGCCGAAGGCGATGGCGGGTGTTGCGCATAGACCGTCCATGCCGCTGCCCGCCATCGCCTTCGGCTTCGGGTTAAACTGGCATTCGCCGCACCACTTTCTCAACGCCGGGAAGCACCCGCGATGGGGATAGAAACATGATGAAAAGACGCACTGCACCATTCATCTTCTGCGTGCTGCTGATATTGCCCGCCCCAACTACTCCGGCCGACTGTGCCGAGTTGCCGCGGCCTGTCGTCGAATTCACGTTCGACAATGGACTGAACAACACGGGAACAGGCGGCGGAGCGGGGACCGTGACGGTTTACGCGGAGGGAGACGCCCCAGTGCTCGCACGCGGCCCGTGGGCAAGGTGTCTCGACCTCAGCCAGTCATCGCGATTCGGGGGAACCACAGCGGACAAAGATCCGGCCGGCGCGGCCATGCTGTATTCAGGAACCGAAGTGGATCAGTTGAGCGACTTTTCCGTCACGTTCTGGATGAAAGCTCCCGTGGGCGAGCGCGGTATTGCATCGCGGATCCTGACCAAGTCTTCGTCGTGGGAGATAACCTACGGTGATGGTTTGGCCGCGTTCTACGCCACCGAAAGCCACAGCAAACGGCATTACAACCCCCGGCGACTGTCACATGACCCTCGCGGTCGATGGACCTTTGTCGCGATGGTGGTGGACGCGGCGGAGGGCAAAATGAGAATTCGCATGGGCGATCGCGTCGACGGCCTGGCCGAGGAGATCACGCACGATTTGGTCGAACCGATCCCGCAGACGGAGTCGGCGCTCGAAATCGGCAACTTCAACGGGATTCGTCCGTTCAAGGGATTGTTGGACAATCTTCGCGTCTACGACCAGCCGCTGTCCGCCGAGCAAATCCAGGTGCTTTTCGAATCAGACCAAGCAAGAACCACGCCCCCCGAGCTTGTGTACTCGCGCGGGATCACTGCACACGGCCAACGAGCGTTCCGGCTGAAGCCATCGGCCATCCCGTTTTCTAGCCGCTGGCAAAACCGCAAAAAGGAACAGACGTTCCAACTACTGGACGCCTACCACGCGACGCATCTGCTGTGGGTCTACGGAATGAACCCGGCATACGTCAAGGAAGTGAAAGACAAGGGCATTTTCTACGAAGGTACACTTAACGGCATGTACGGCGCCCATCTATCAGGCGAAGACCCAGATGCCACGACGGATACCACGGGCCGTGCATGGAACCTCGACGGTCGCAAGTTCGTGCCGCGGCACATGGAAGCGTGGCCTAACTCATGGCAACATTGGCGCGGGTGCCACAATAGTCCTGGCTTTCGCAAAGTGTTTTACGAGGGAGTCGATACGCTTGTCGACATTGGATGCGACGCGATCCACGTGGATGATTGGGAAATGGTGCTTGCGCCTGCCAGCACGGGCCGCGGGTGTTTCTGCCCCGCGTGTATGGAGTTATTGCGCGGATATCTCAAGCAGACGTATTCGGAGGAGCAACTGCACGAATTCGGCATCGAAGACGTGAACGTGTTCGATTATGGAAAATACCTCAGGAGCCGCTACGGCATCACCAATGCCGACGAGTGTTTCGCCGAGTATCGCACCATCTTCCGAGAAGATCCGTTGGCGAAGATCTTTGTCAGTGCCCAGCGAATGGGGTTGCGAGACTTCTATGCCCGCCTGCGCGCGCATCTGGATGAGGTCTCGCCCGATAAGTACATCCCCGTCTCGGTCAACAACCAATTCTATCGTCGGGCCGCTGACCGGCGGTTCCGCGGATACTACTGCGCGGATGTCGTGGATTTCTTCATCGGCGAGGTGAGCCAAAGCATGCAAGATGCGAACCACTTTATTCACTGCTCGAAGCTGGCCGAAGGCTTTGACGTCCCGCAAGTGATGATGAGCAAGCCGCACGTACTGGCCAAGGCTCAAGCGGCCCTTGCTACGACCTACGCGTTGGGTTCGTGCATGCGCGTGCCATGGGACGCGTACATGGACAACGACCCGGCGACTCGCCAACCCGCCCCTCGCTACTATGGCGAGCTAAACGACTGGGGGCCGTTCTACGACTTCGTTCACCAGCATGCACGCTTATTCGATGATACACACCCAGTAGCTGAAGTAGCTGTGATACTGAACGCGGACCTCGATAACTTCACCTCGTTCTGGTCCTTGGCGGATCGCCTGGCGCGCGACCAGATCCAGTTTCGGGTGATTCCCGCGACATCCCAATACAATCGTCTCCCCCTGAACGCCGACATGATCCTGAAATTCAGTCACGCGATCTTGCTGAGCCCCGAGGAGAGTTTCTGTGAGGAAGACCGCCAGGCGCTTGCCTCGGTGCGTCAGTCGCTTCGAGTGCGGTTTCTGTCACCGGACGAAGACATCGCCGCTGCGTTGAATCGTGCCGGAGAGAAGCTGTTGCATCTGGAAGGGCCCGATAACGTGTACGCATTTGTGCGAACCCGGCCCAATTCCGCCGTCATCCACCTTGTGAACTGGAACGTCGCGGCAAACGGCCCTGATGCGTTTCACTATGTCACGCTGCAACTGCCACAGCCGAAACGCTGGGGCGAGGCACCGACCGTGACCTACTGTGAGCCGGGCCGGTCGTCGGGTATCAAGATCGAGCCCGAACGCCATGCGAGCATGTTGCGAATCACCGTGCCCCAGATCGAGACGTGGGGCATTGTCGAAATCGGCGTCAAGGAGAACACCGAATGAGAGTACTCCCACTGATGCTGTCTGTTTTGCTCGGCATGTCGACAATTGCCATGATGGCCTTGGGCGCGGAGCCCGGTGAATCGAGCGAGTTAAATAGAATTCGCAGGCACATCAAGCCATTGACATGCCCGTTGGGTGACCGATTGCCGATTCTGACGTGGCAGAGTCGCGATTTCCCAACGGGAATCGAAGACGGGCGAGTGCCCGAAGTGCAACAGCTTCTGATGGATCGGGGCATTTCATCTTTGTGTAATCCGACTGGCTCGCCGCTGAAGGCAAAGGAATACATGCCCGTTCTGAAATACCGCCAAGACCACGGATTTCCGGTGTGCATCTTGCCGCAAGGATGGATCCAGACTCACTTTGTGTCCGACAGGCGAGGACGATCCAAGGGCCCGCACCTTCCGCCTGCTGAGTCGAGCGAGGAGTTTCCTTGTGCATCGGCTTTGCGAGACAGCCGCAGACTTGAAAGAGGGTCGGCCCTAACACGCGACGTGCTGACTCTGCTTCGAGAGCACGGGGTCCGAGTGACGCTGCTTGTCGTGGACTTCGAGTCCGGTGCCTATCTGCGAAATACCGGCGACCGAGAAGAAGCAGTCCGTGGGCAGGCGGAAATGGCCCAAAGGTGCCCGCGCTGCGTGGAGACGTTCACCAAGGACGCTTTGTCCACCCTCGACGGATATGCCACGGTCGTTGACGGATCTCGTGCATTTGCCATTCGCAAGATGCTCTGCGATCCGGCGCGAGAGGTTTTCCCGGACGTCCGCATCGGCAATTTCTTTGCCTGGCCCATCAATCGGCTGCCACGTCCCGAAGGACGCTGGCCCGCTTACGGATACGAAGCGAGCGGCATGAACGTGGCCATGCCGCGGGTGTACATGAATGCGGGATGGGGCGGAGCCGGCAGCGACGCGGACAAGATGAATTGGAACGCCTTCTATTGTTGCTTGGAGGGCTTCTCGCCCGCAGCCTCGGTGCTGCGCGAGGGCGAGCTACTGATTCCGTGGGTCCATGTCTGGCTCGGCGGGAGGTACTTGAGTTTCGTCATGCGCGGCCGAAAGCTCCCGGAGTCTTGGGCCATGGGCGAGATGGCGTGTCACATGATGCTGCGAGGCGCGGAGACGTTTGCCATTTGGATGGACAATCCCGGGGAGTTTCCCGCGGATTATACGTATCCGGAATACGCCGACATGGGCCAGTTCGTGTACGACGTGAAAGGCGTGCAGGCCGGGTTCAACGAGATGCTGCAGTACAACACGTTTTTGCGCCAGGCCCGACCGATGACGTTCGAGGTGCCTGGCGAGCGAAGTCAATTGGGCCCTCAGACTGCAACGTGGTCGGGGATGGCCACTGAAGAGAAAGCGCTGGTACGGACTGTTTCGTTTAACCACGGCGACTCGGTCACGAAGATTGTCGAGATCTACGGGCGACCTATCGAGCTAACGTTCGGGCCGAAAGGCCGCAACTATTGGGTCTATCCTGACGGTACGATCCAGCCAACGGATTAACCGCGATAGCACGCTGGTTTGCATCTGATGAGAAGGTCAATGACACGCTTTCAGACAGCAGAATGGGGTCTAGCGGGCGCGCTTATTATTTCTCTCCATTTCGCGCCCATCGTGTCAGGCGACGAACCGCTCGACGCGTTCTCGACGAGCGGGCACACGGTTTATCACTTGCGTTGCGGATGTATTCATCCGAACGGAGATCGTGTGGTCGTCGCGGCGGCGCTTGACGGAACCGTATTGTGCTACACGACTGATGGCGACTTGCTCTGGAAGAACCAGGAAAACCGTTCTCTCCCACTGGATCTCGCCGTGGCCGATATTGACGGCGATGACAAAGACGAAACACTGGTGGCATCAGCCGATGGCGGGCTGTACGTTTTGGACCACGCCGGCGAATTAAGTTGGCGTTTCTCCAGGGAACCGCCGCTCTTGCAGGTGTGTGTTGTGACGGGCACGACACAAGGTACCGTCATCCTTGCCGGAGGTGTCGAGAAGAAGCTCTACGCCCTTTCCTCCAAAGGTGACGTTTTGAACTCTCTCGAATCTCCGTTTGTGGTCCGACATGTTCGCTCGGGCGAGTTTCTAGGCGATGGGAAGGAGTACGCGGCCGTCGTTACGGCGAAAAACGATAAGAGCAGATTCTTCCTGCAGCTTTACGATCCGGCCGACCTGAAACCCGTGTGGGAAAAGCCGTTGGGTCTTTCGACGGACAATCCAACGGAGGGAACCAGGTTTCACGTTCCCTGGCTGGCCTACCGAGTGGCCGTATTCAGTGCGTTGCCCGCAGACGTCAACCACGACGGCAAAGATGAAATCCTGCTGTCGGATCATTTCGAGAAACGCGGCGTCTTCTACGCCTTCGATCACCAAGGCGAGAAGTTGCTTACGTCGTCGGCCAAAGGCATCCGCGGCCGACCCTACCGCATGAACGTCCTGACGTATGTAACGGCGCCCAATGCTGCCGACGAACGGATCTTTGGACTGTACGGAAATCAAATCATTGTCTATCGCTTGGACGGGGCGATAGAACGGATCATCGACGGCCCATATTCATTGGCTTGCGCCGACTTCGATCCAGTTAGCAATACGCTGTTCCTCGGCAGCAGTATCTCGGGCGGTGACGGCATTTACGCACTGCACCTTGACCAACCGGGCTGGGAATCGGCCTTCCGGAATCTGAAGCCCGTGGGAAGACTCAGACAAGTCGAACGAAATATGGCCACGCTGGCCGAACAGGTCGCGAACTTTGCCCGACCCGCGTATCAACGCCAGCCCAAAACAGCGACAGTCATCACGGGCAGGTCGTCCGAGGAAGTACGCAAGCTGTACCTGAACGAACACGACTACGACAACGTGCGATTCGTCCAGTTCAATCTCTTCACGGAGGACTACGACCGCGAAACGCTCGATGCGCCCTGGAACACGAAACGTGAGACTCGGCATAAGTACAACTACACAGCCGAACAGATCATCTCTTGGGCTGCCGAAAGGGAAGAGCGGCAGGAACCGTTCGCCCTGTGGGCCGGCCACGGCAACGATCCCTTCTACATGCAGTTGAGCACCATCGAAGGAATTCTGCAGGCTGCACCCACGACGGCGATGGCCCTGGTCTTCCCGGAGATGGAACGAACGGATGCGGCGATGGAATACGCGGTGGAGACCCACATCATCCCGATCGCCGAACTCTGCCGGAAACACGGCACGGCGAAAGTCGTGCTTCGAAACAAGAACATTTTCTGGAACGCCAGTTGCTATCTCGACCTGTGGCGCGAAACACTGCTTGGCAAAGATTACAGCGACATCTTTGTGCCCAGCATGGAGGAAACAAACGGACGCACTCAAGCGATCAGCCTGTCGGGCCGAATGGGCCTGTGGATGTGCGGCTTCTTCGATCACGTTTCCGCGAGAGCCGTGACCGACAACGCCAACTTCTCGCGTTTCTGGGAATGGGCGTCACAGCAGCGACTGAGCCATCTGCTGCGATCCATGGTGCTGCGGTCTTCGCTGGGCGCCGATATGTTCCTCGTGAACGTCTATCAAGGAGACCCGCGCGACTTGACGCCGTTCTATCGAATGCTGGAAAATGGCGTGATCGCCGTGCCCAAACGCGAGGATCTCTTGTCGGTGGCCGACGTCTGCTTGGGAATGAAGACGCCGTCACCGACTTTTCTGAAGCATGGCAAGAATGGCCACAACGTCAATCACTACCAGTCAGGAGAACGCCCGGCCGTGTTTGACCGGATGGACTGTTACTGGGGCGGAGCGCCAACCGCACCTTATGACTTCAGCAATTATGCGATGGGAAGCCGCAGCCGGATGCTCAACTTCTTGCCGACGAACCCCTACGGATTGATCGCCAGTACTCCTGCTGACACCAAACTGACTGCATCCTTGCCGTTCAAGTCCATGCTGGTCACCGATGGCGAATTCTTCTACGACGAGCAAGGACAACCCGTTTCCGCCGCCGACTACAAGCCTCGTGCCCTCGAAGCACTCCGCCAATCTGCGGATCGGCTTCCTGTGCGAGTTTACGGCGATGTCGCCTGGACCATCGTCCGGCTCGATCCGACTCGCGTTCGAGTGACTCTGGTCGATCCCGGTTACATATCGCCCGCGGATCGCGAAGCGAAGATTGTCCTTCAGCACCTTCGCGGAACACAATGCCGTGACATCCTTAGCGGCGAGGACCTGCCGCTAGAGGAAAACTCAACAACGCTGACTGTACCAGCAGGCATTCTGCGGGTTGTCGACATCACGCACGAATGAGCACTTGATGGCCACTCGTCCTGCGGGAACGTGAATCATGCTGGCACCGTCGTTCGTTGACTTCGGGCGAGAGTGCAGTAAAGTATCGTTACCAACATCGAATTCACCTTGGATCCACGACAGGAAGAAGACCATGCCATTCAATCGACTACCTTGTTGGCTTTTCGCCGCCGCCCTCGCACTCCTGCTCTGCATCGCCTCTGCGCCAGCGGAGGAGCGGACGGACTTCAGCGTCGTGGTACTGCCCGATACGCAATTCTATTCCCAGAC
Organism: Pirellulaceae bacterium; assembly: GCA_016784735.1. GTDB lineage: Bacteria > Planctomycetota > Planctomycetia > Pirellulales > Pirellulaceae > JADHUC01. The sequence goes on from JADHUC010000202.1 coordinate 18,066, forward strand.
ATATCCCGACACCTACGTCACTCAAACCCAGTGGATCAAGGATCGCGTGAAAGCCGACAACATCAAATTCGTCATTCATCTCGGCGACATCGTCCAGAACTACAACAACGTCGAAGCGGAATGGAAGGCGGCCGATCGGGCACATCAGATCCTCGATGGCGTGGTCCCCTACAGCATCGTGCCGGGGAACCACGACATGGAATACGTTAACAAAAAGCTACTTCGCGACACGCGTCTCTACAACAAGTACTTCCCACCCGCCCGATTCGAGAAGTACCCTTGGTACGGCGGGCACATGGGCGATACGAACGACAGCAACTACTGCTTTTTCGAGGCGATGGGGATGAAGTTTTTGGTTCTCAGTCTCGAATACGCCCCCCGCGATCAAACGCTCGAGTGGGCCGACAAGATCGTCGCATCGAATCCAGAATGCCGTGTGATCGTTGCCACGCACTGCTATATGCGGCCCAACGGACGTGACACTCAATGTGGACAAAGCTATGGCCTGGCCGACAACTCAGGCCAGGACATCTGGGAGAAGTTTGTTCGCAAGCACGCGGACATTTTCTTGGTCGTGAGCGGTCACGTGCTCGGCGTTGGGACGCAGACCAGCACGAACGACGCCGGACGACCGGTCCATGAAACACTGGTCGACTACCAGGGAATGCCGAACGGCGGCGACGGCTGGTTGAGAACGCTTCGCTTCGTCCCGGCCGAGAACAAGATCTATGTTAAGGCGTACTCCCCGTTGCTGAACAAATACAACGAACACGCCGACCATGCGTTCACGCTCGACTACCAAATGAAGCCCGTCGCCGTCGATCACAAGTGATTGTTCGAAGAGCGACGACAAGGATCCTGAGCACGCAGCTCTCGCCTCAATTTGGAGAACTCCCATGAAATCGCTGATCACCATGTTGTTCGCTTTGACGATCGCCAGCGGTGTGTTCGCGGCCGATGATGCCAAACAGCTCGCACCGACGTGCGCCGATGTTTCCTACGGAGCGGACAAGATGAACGTGCTGGACTTCTGGAAAGCCGATGGCGACGGCCCGCGCCCTCTGCTGGTCTACATTCACGGAGGCGGATGGACCAGCGGGGACAAGAAGCAAGCCCCGGAGAGATTCCGGCCTTTCCTGGACAAGGGAATCTCGTATGCCGCCATCAATTATCGCCTGACCGGTCAAGCCCCGCTTCCGGCTCCGGTTCACGACGCGGCGCGCGCCATTCAATTCATTCGATCGAAAGCCGCCGAATGGAACATCGACAAGACGCGCATCGCTTTGACCGGTGGAAGCGCCGGAGCCTGCACGTCAATGTGGATCCTGCTGCATGACGATTTGGCGGATGCGAAATCCGAAGATCCGGTGCTGAGAGAGTCGACCCGCGTGACGGCCGCAGCGGTCGCCGGTGGCCAGACGTCGATCGACCCGAAAGTGATCGAAGGCTGGCTGGGCCCGAACGTTTTGAAGCACCGCATGATCAACATGGCGGTCGGCGAGCCGACCATCGAAGGCGCGCTGGAGAACTACGGGAAACACCGACAGCTCTATGTCGAATTCTCGGCGTACAACCATCTTGACGGAGACGACCCGCCATTGTTGATGACGTATGGGAACAACATGAAGCTGCCGTCGGAGAATGCCGGCCACGGAATCCATCATCCCGTGTATGGCGTGAAGATGAAGGAAAAGGCGGATAGCGTTGGTCATGAATGCCATCTACTGATCAGCGGCGTTTCCCAATCCGAGAAGTACACCAGCGCCAACGAATTCCTGATGGCCAAGCTGCTGGCTCCGTAGCAACGTATACCGAGATAACTTCCTGGTCTTCTCAGTGTGCCACTGCTCGAAACGACCGAGGCGTACCATGTCTGGTCGCTTACCATCGTTTCGAGCAGTGGTGCGTTGGTGCGCGATGCACCACTGCTGGGAATCGTGGCAGGTTGGGCGAGGTGGATGGCGCGTCCGATTCCCAGCAGTGGCACACGTTGCTAACCGGTATCCAATTCTCTTTTTCAGGGCGTGCCCAGCGTTACCTCCAAGGTCACCTCATCATTGCCGCGCCGGATCTTCACCGCAAGGCGATCGCCCCCCTTGTGCTTTTGCAGTTCAGTCATCACATCCTGGAGGCCGCTGATCTTGGCGTCTCCGAGTTGCACGATGACGTCGTCCTTTTTCAACCCCGCCTTCTCGGCGGGGCCATCTTTCAGGACGTCGCCTACGGTGAATCCGCCTCCGCTCTGATCGGATGCCGGCATCACTCCCAGGTAGCTGCGTCTGCCAGACTTTTCGGTCGGCACCGTCTGGAATTTCGGCCTTTCGTCCTGATCCGCAAGCTCAACGGCCACTTCGCCGACCAACTGGCAAACACGGCGCATCCCAGGAACGTTGATTTTCTCAACATCATCGGTGGGTTTATGCAGATCGCTGTGGAACCCGGTGATGAAGAACAGAACGGGAATGTTCTTTCGGCAGAAGGACGCGTGGTCGCTGGGGCCGAAGCCGCTGGGGCGTTTCTTCAGGTCCAATTCGTGCCTGCCGCCCAGAGGATCGAGCAACTGATCGAAACCGGTACCCGTGCCCGTGCCGTGAACATTCAGAACGTTCGAGCGTAAACGGCCCACCATGTCCAGGTTGATCATCGCCACCGTGTTGTCCAGCGGAACGAGCGGATGCTCCACATAATGACGGCTGCCCAACAAGCCGCGTTCCTCGGCCGTAAACGCAACGAACAGCACGTCTCGCCCTAGTTTCTTGTCTCGACTCGCCAGCATACGAGCAATCTCGATCATGGCCGAAGTGCCAGACGCGTTGTCGTCCGCACCGTTGTACACCTCCATTTTTCCACCGCTTCCTTTTCGAACGCCGACGTGGTCGTAGTGAGCGCCAATCACGACAGCCTCGTCGGCATGCGGCCCCTCGCCTTCGAGCATTCCTATCACGTTCTTGACCGTGTGCTTCTCGCGTTTGATCTCCACTCGCCCCGCCACGCGCCAGCCTTTCAGGTCGAAGCTCTTTGGCTTGGGGCCTTCGTCGATCTCGCGCTCGACCGCAGCCAGATCGGTTTCGGCCACGTCCTTCAGAAGCGGATCTATCACCTCGCGACGGCACTGCAGGATCGGGATATTCGAATCCGAGCGGATGCCTCCGGCAGCACCAAGAGGCAACACCGGGTCGAATCGACCGGCAAGAGTCTCGTTCAGTTTGTTCACCTGGTTCGTCAATTCCTGAATCCGTTCGTGCTGCGTCTTGATCTCCTGCAACGTGGGATTCTTGACCGTCTTGAAACGTTCGTGTTCTGCAGCCAGTTCGTCCAGTGCTTTCTGCCAGTTCTGCCGAATTTGGCCGAGTGTCTTGCGGAGATCAAACGCGTCGTTAACGAAAATGACACAAGCCGCACCGTGTTCACGAGCGTTGGCGATCTTGCGGCGGAAGGTGGCATGGTCCGAGGGCTTGGTGCCTTTGAAGACGCTGTTCGGGTCGCCCTGCTCGGGTTCGTGTCGCAGGATAACGACCGCCTTGCCTTTGACGTCCATGTCGGCATAGTCGTCGTAGTTTTCCTTTTCACCAGTGATCCCGAAGCCGACAAATACGATGGGTACTTCGAAGTCAGCGGAATTGCCACCGCCTATGGGCGAGAACTCCTCGTGAAGCTTCAGTTTGATGGCAGCCGGCTCTTTGCCATCTTCGCCTGGCGGGCCAAGTAGAGTGAGCTGAGTGCTGGATCCAACTTCGGCACGAGCGTCGACGCTGAACGGTTGAAATGGACCGCCATCGACAAAGTCGGTCTTCAGCCCGATGGCCTGGAACTGCTGAGCGACAAAGTCGGCCGCCAACTCGATGCCCGTGCTGCCGGCAGCGCGGCCCTCGCACTGGTCCGAAGCCAGAAAGGAGACCGCGTCCAGCAACCGCTTCTCCATAGCGGCCGTCTCATCCGCAGCCACCAAAGCGGGCAAGACGGCAAACAGGGCCAGGAGAACGCAGGCCCCTGTACAGACTTGGAACGGCTTCCGGTCGAAGGCACGAATTGGGCTAATTGCCTTTGGTTGCAGCATGATTCTTGGCGCTCTCACTTAGGTGGTCATAGAAGATGGAAAGGACTCGGTTTGCATAGGCCAATATAACGAGCAGCGCGTTCGGATGCGAGGACGTGTACGCTGCGCGGCAATCTGTGTTCCCGTATCCGGACTCGGCAGGGGAATGGGGGCAAGGGAATGTTCCATCATGGTA
>JADHUC010000203.1 GCA_016784735.1 Pirellulaceae bacterium
AAGTCTTCGCGGGCCCACCGGATCGTCCGATAACCAGTCGGTGGGCCCGCGAAGACTTGGCCCACCCTACAAAGATGCGTACACCACGCGCATCCAGCCGACTATGCCCCAAACGGGACGAGTTCGCGAACGCTCACTGCAGTTTACTGTAACTGCGACTGCGCTTCAACGAGCGTGGCTGTCTGCAAGAGCCTGACCCACGTTGCACGAGAATTGATTATCCATCTGGTTGCCTTGGCTTACGCTCCCGAGTAGGCTAGACACCGCCACTAGCGTCTTTGTAGGTGCCAACGGGACCTACTTGGCCTGGGCTTCACCGTGTTGGGACACTCTTGCTGGGCTGCATCGTATAAGGAGCCGATTCGATGATCCGAGTAGGCATTGCCGGTACTGGTTTCATGGGCTGGATTCATTACCTCGCGTATCAGAAGGTAAAAGGCGTCAAGTTGGCCGCCGTGGCCGATCCGATCAAGAAGCGATTGGAGGGCGACTGGCGAGACATCAAGGGCAACTTCGGGCCTCCGGGCGAAATGATCGACCTTTCGGGGGTCGCCACGTACTCGGACTACAACGACATGTTTGCCGACCCGAATGTCGACATGGTCGATATCTGCTTGCCCCCTTCGATGCACGCGAACGCCGCAGTCGCGGCTTCAAAGGCCGGTAAACACGTCTTGTGCGAGAAACCGATGGCCATGACCACGGCCGACTGCCGGCGGATGGTCGATGCCGCCGGGCGTGCGGGTAAGCAGCTCTGCATCGGTCACGTGCTCACGTTTCTTCCCGAGTACGCTCAAGTGATCAAGCTCGTGGAAACCGGGAAGTATGGCAAGTTGCTCGGCGGCACGTTCAAACGCGTGATCTCCGATCCGCTATGGCTGAAGGATTTCTACGAACCCAATGGCTGCGGCGGCCCCATGCTCGATCTGCACATACACGACGCGCATTTGATCCGCGTGTTGTTCGGCATGCCCGTCGCCGTTTCCAGCCGAGGACGTATGCGTGGCGAAGTGGTCGAGTACTTTAATTCGTTCTTCCATTTTGACGATCCGCGTATCGTCGTCAGCGCCGTCAGCGGCGTGATCAACCAGCAAGGCCGGCCATTTACGCACGGGTTCGAGATCCACTTCGAGAAAGCTACTTTGCTGTACGAGCTTGCCGTCATCGGGGATGGCGTTGAAGTGCAGCCGTTGCGAATCCTCACGTCAACCGGCAAAGTCCTGACTCCCAAGCTGGGCGACGGCGATATGCCGCCGGCCTTCGCTCGGGAGATCAAAGAAGTCGTCAGGTCGGTGAACGCCAACGAGCCATCGCCTCTGCTGTCTGGCGATCTGGCCCGCGACGCGATTATTCTAGGTCACAAACAGACCGAGTCGGTGAAGAAGGGGAAGGTCGTCAAGATCTGAGCGATTGGTCGGCGTCGACTCGCCAGTCCGCAACTCGTTTAACCCGAAGCCGGAGGCGATGGCGGGCGATGCGCATGGACGGTCCATCCCACTTCCCGCCATCGCCTCCGGCTTCGGGTTAAACGGCGGAAGCGCAGACCGGGTGTACTGGCCAACGCCTACCCCTGCGCAGCCGCTTCCTTGGCGGCCATCTCGCGTTCGGCGATCAGGTCCTCCAACTGCTCTTTCTCGCGCATCAACTCTTCCACGGACATGCCCGCAGTTTCCTTGCCGTCACTCTGCGGCACGTTGATTCCCTGTCCGCGCAACCAATCGTCGACGCGATTCTGGTTCTTCTTGTACAAATAGAACCCCAGTGCTGCTGCACCAAGCCCTACTGCAAGGCCGGTGACGTGATCCGTGTTGATGCTCATGGAATATCTCCTACTATCTTGTGTTGGTTAGCGGAATCGGATGGGGATGCCGTCGCGCATGCGACCGTAGCCTTCCAGCACCTCGCCGTGGATGCGAGAGACATGGTGAAGCTCTTCCCAAAGACTGCGGAAGCCGTGTGTGCCGCCGCCCGTCATTACGTATTTTAGCGCGCCCTGCAGGGCTGCGACTATACGCAGTCGCTCGGGAGCGTCTGAATCGGGTCCTACGATCAACTCGTAACGCGGGCCATTATCGCCGGGCGAAGGGACTTCCATCGGTCGCACTTCGACACCGGTTGGCGCGACTTCGATCAGATGACGTCCGAAGGTCGTCAGCCACGTTACGACCGACGCGCTCAGGAAATTCCCGCGGACCAGCGCTGTCGCCAGGTAAGCCAATGACAAGACCTCGGGGTCGAAATAGCCACGCTCGCGAAGTTCCCTCCATGCGTGATCGACGACCGACCAGGCGGTCACCAGCCCCGCGCCCCAGTCAAGTCGTGTCGGGCCGCCGCCGGACGGCTTCAAGCCTCGCATCACGAGCGCCGTCGCCAAGCCGATGGCCGACAGCACGGAACTGTCCTGCAAGACGGCCTGCTCGGGTGCGGCCAGCAAACGAACCGGCCGGGCGCCTTGATCCAAAGCAAGCTGGAAAGCTATCCGAAGCGTAATCTCTTCCTGGCTGATTGAATGCGGATCAAACGATACCAGAAGAGACCGAGTCAGCGGCGTGTATGCGATTTCGCCCATTCCCTCGTGCTCACGCACCGAAGCGATCAATTGATCCGGAGCAACCGGCGGGCGCGAGAAACGCACTCGCACTCGTCCGGGCAGCGAATGAACGACGGTCACGACGGGCTTCTGGGGCGATTTCATCGGTGACGCTCCTCCACATCGTGAAACAGCATCCGCGATGAATTCAGCACAACGGCCACGGTGCAACTGTTATGAAGAACCGCGCCCCAAAACACGGGTAACACGCCTACCGCCGCCAGCACGATACCCAGGCTATTGACGCCGATAGCCGTGAGGAAATTCTGGCGGATGGTCCGCATGGTCTTGTTTGCCAAGTGGATCACTGCCGGAATCATCAACGGATCGTCGCCCGTAATGGTGATGTCCGCGGCTTCCATGGCAATGTCGGTCCGCGTGCCGCCCATCGCGATCCCCACGTCGGCGTACGCCAAGGCGGGCGCGTCGTTGATGCCGTCGCCGACCATGACCACATGGGTGCCGCGAGACTGAAACTTGAGCACCGTTTCCGCCTTATCGTCCGGCATGGCCTCGGCTCTGAACCGGTCCATGGTCATGCGCGTGGCGACAATCTCGGCGTGCTGCTCCACGTCGCCGGTCAGCAGGATGATATCGTCCATGCCGATGTAGCGAAGACGGTTGATCGCCTTTTTCATGTTTTCGCGAAGGCTGTCTTGTACTCCCAGGACGCCAAGCAGCCCGTCGTCGTCCGCCACGTAAACGATGCTCTCGCCACCGCGGGCCAGACGCTGAACGGCTTCCGCGGCGGGGCCGAGATCAAACTCTTGTTCGAGCATGAAACGGCGGCTGCCCACGCGGATGCGGCGCCCGTCGACCTGCGTCTCGACACCCCTGGCAGTAAACACCTGAGTGTCTGTGTGCCGTGGGACGGGCAGGCCGGTTCGGCGCACTTTGTCCACGATCGCCACGGCCAGCGGATGAGTACTGGATTCCTCAGCGGCCGCGGCATACTGGATCAACTCGCGATCCGTCAATCGGTTACCGGCCGGGATGATACTGGTCACCTCGGGGCGGCCTTCAGTCATGGTGCCCGTCTTGTCGAATATCAGCGTGTCCGCCTCGGACAGCAGTTCCAGATAGTTGCTGCCTTTAACAAGTATCCCATTGCGAGCCGCGGTGCAAATGGACGCCGAAAGCGCCGTGGCAGTCGACAACCGGACTCCGCACGAGTAGTCGATAATCAGCATATTCAGCGCGCGACCAGCGTTCCGAGTGACCAGGTAAACAATCGCCGCGAGCATGAAGTTGACCGGAATGAACTGCGCAGACACTCGATCAGCGATGCTCTGAACGCTTGCTTTCCGATGCGTGGCCTCTTCGACCAGGTGAACAATTCGAGCCACCGCGGTCTGATCGCCAACCTTCTCGGCCCGCACAACGATCCGACCGCTGCTGACTACCGTGCCGGCGAAGACTTCTTCCTGTTCCGTTTTGCGTACGGGCATGAATTCGCCCGTGATCGAAGCCTGGTCGACTGCTGCTTCTCCGGATTCCACCGTGCCGTCTACACTGATCTTCTCGCCCGTGTGGACCATGATGCGGTCGTCGACCTGGAGTTCGTCCAGTGCGACTCGCTCCTCGGTGCCGTCGTCGCGAACTCGCCAAACGAAGTCTTCGCCAACCGACAGCATCTCGCGAATCGCGCGGCGCGTCCGGCCCATGGTGTAGGCAGTGAGCAACTCGGCGATATCCGCCAGCCAGATGATGGTCAGGGCCGACCAGGCGCGGCCCGCAAGGATGCTCGCCAGAATCGCCGAACCGCTGAGAGTGTCCGCGTTGGGTCGAAAGCTGGTGGCCATCGAATTCCAGCCACTGCGAAAGATCGGTGCCGCCAGCGACAATGCCGTCAAAGCCGGTACCGACAGGAAACGTCCCATGAACGTGGTCGGACTTCTTCGGGTGGACTTGCTGATCTGCGAAAACGCCAACGTTGCCGTCGTTACGCCTATCCGCACGAGCATTTCCGAGATCGGTTCTTCCTGGAGGCGACGCTCGTTGACAGTCAGCAAGTTCTGCGCCGCTCGTTCCGCCTTGTAGGCGATCAGCGAGTACGAACCCAGGACCGACTCGATCTGTTCCAGGACGTCCCCGGTCGTCGCCTGGGCGGCGTCGAACATCACGAGCACATTTTCGGTCAATACGGACACGCGAGCCTGTTGGACCGGCATCAGGTCCTCCAGGCGTTGGCGGATCTCTCCGACGTAGTCGTTCAGGTAGCGCAGGGCGCGGCATCCGACGCGGACGCGTCCGGGAAGTTGGTGGAGAATCTCACACCCAAGCAGTGGTTTTTCCTTTTGCCAAAACATCGCCGAATGCCTCACTCCGCCTCCCCACCGTGCCCAAGCAACTGGTGCATTCCCCACCACAGCAAAGTGAAGCCGCCCGGCACCGCCGCTTTGCCTTCCCGAAGCAGTTTCGTGATTCCGACGGCCGCCAGAAGGATCATCAGCGCCGAGGTGAAGTCCACCAACCCGCCCGTTCGATCGTGGACAACTCGGTTCAAGCTGTCCACAAACGACCGTAGTTCCTTGACAATTTTCGGCCGCGGCGTCTGGTCCAATTCCTTCTCCAGTCCCAGCAGACGAACGATCGCGGCAAACAGCAATTCCGGCTCGACTTGGCCCACGCGATAGCGAACCAGGACACTGCCTGTCGCTCCGTTCACCTCGACGGCTTCCACGCCGTCCAGCGTCGGCAGCTTATCGCGTACCAGGTCCGTCTGACTCGGCTGGTCCGGCAAGGAAGGCACGCGAAATCGCACGCGTCCGGGCATCCAGTGGGCGGTCTGGACTGGCCCCGATCGCAGCATTGGCAAAAGCGATGACCGCTTGCCCCTTTTAAGTAGTCCGGCTATCAGCATTCCCGTCAAAATGTGCATATTCCCTCTATTCCATTCCCGTTGGATGGTTCCCTGCTTAACTCTAGTTGCCGATTGGCATCAGTCAACAGACATGGGAAGCATCGGGGATTGAAGCACCGCGGCCGCATCGTTTAACCCGAAGCCGGAGGCGATGGCGGGCGCTGCGTGTGGACAGTCCCTCCCACTGCCCGCCATCGCCTCCGGCTTCGGGTTAAACGATAATACCCATCAGAAAGACAGACAGGCTGCTACAACCGCCACGGGGCCCTCATGGGGATGTTCACGAAACGGTTGGCTTCTTCGTCGCCGACGATTTGCTCCTTCACCGGATCCCAGCGGATCTTGCGGCCGACGCGTAACGCGATGTTGGCCAAATGCAGTAGCGTCGTGGCTCGGTGCGAGGCTTCGGCGTTGCCACCCGGCTGCTGACGATTGCGAATTGCCTCGGCAAACGTCACTAACTTGGGCGGATCGGGCATCGCCTTCAGCTTCTGCTCGTCTTCGTCACTGAGGCTGGGCTTCTTGCCGGCTTCGCGGTCGTATTTCTCGCCCCACTTGCCAGTTTCCAGCACCAATCCTAGACCGTCGGCATATTTCAGCTCGACCCAACCCCATGACCCGACCGCGTCGGGATGCTGCGGCCACGGGCCGTACGGTTCGATCTCGACCGGTCCCGTGTCGTCCTTCGCATATTGGTACTGGAACGGATCGACGCGGTGAGCGCCGAAGTTGGCCAGATCGCCGCCTTCGTAGTCCCAATAGAAGCGATTGCTGTAATGAACGCGGTGGGGATGGTACGGCTTGTACGGCGCCGGCCCGAGCCATAGGTCGTAATCCAGTTCGGACGGCACCGGCGTGACTTCCTCCAAGTCCGTTCGGCCGAGTCGCATGGGCACGCCGGCTCGATGAACGACGCCGCTCAAGTCCTTCACCAGGCCGCTGGCGTGCATCTTGTGAGTCTCGGGACTGACTTTGAACCGACCGAACGTTCCGATCTGGAAAACAACTCCGTGCTTCTTCACGGCATCGGATATGGCTCGCCCTTCGGCGATGAACTTGGTCATGGGCTTTTCGCAGAAGATGTCCTTCCCGGCCTTGGCCGCGGCAATACAAATCAGCGAGTGCCAATGCGGGGGCGTGGCGATGCAGACCATGTCGATATCTTTGCGGTCCATCAGACGACGGTAGTCGGTAAAGCGTGTCTTGTTGTCCGGCTCGCCGCCAATGCGTTTCTTGTCCACGTCGCACACGGCCAGTTGCCGCGGCTGGCCCAGGCCCATCGCCTTCCATGATCCTTTGCCTCGATTGCCGTTACCGATCAAGGCGCCCGTCACGGTCTCGCTGGGCGGCTGGTTACCGGAACCGCCCAGCACGTGTCGAGGCACAATGCTGACGCTGCCGGCTGCCGCAATAGCGCCAGCGGATGTTGTTAAGAATCGACGTCGAGTGATGTTATTTCGATTGTGGGTCATCGTTTGTACTCCAGATTAGTTCCTGCCAATGCGAATTCCGCGACACCGAAGAAATCACCGCTGGGAGAGGATCTCCACAGCTTGATCGACGGCCACCTTTCGCGGGCCTTTGGCTTTCGGCTGCGCGTTGCGAAGCGCCTTCAGCGCCGCGTCGCCTCCGATAGCCACAAGGGCCTGCGTAGCAGGATTACACAAACGATCGCTGTCCAGCAGATTGGCAAGTGCAGGCACCTCGTCCGCTCGGCCGCAGAGCTGCAACTGCCTGACGATAAATGCCTTCAACTCGTCGGAGTGGTCGGCCGAAAGCTGCTTCGCCAAGGTCTCGGCCAGCAGCTTGCGCCCACCATCGTTATCAGGCCGACACGCGTGATGCACCAAGCCGTGCAACGCGTATTTCGGTTTCGCCCCATCCGGGACACCGAACCGCTCGCCGACCATTTTCACCAACTGCTCGATTGTCTCCGCGCCGCCGGCCAACAGCTTCTCGCACAGCCCTTGCGCTGTTTCGTAATCGTCCGCCGGCAGCTTCTCGATAACCTCCAATAATTCCTTTGACGACACGGCAACACCCCCCTTTGTGAACGGTCAGGAACAGAATATCTGCTTTTCGCTACTGCAGCGGCTGACTCGAACGTTGAGCGTACCCCAAATGACCAATGACCAATGACGAATGACCAACACGTGTAGATAGTCTACCGCTTGGCGCATGCGTGTTCCACTGCTGGGAACGGGTGTTTGCGTCACGAATTGAAAAAGGGCCTGGCTTCGACACGCGTCTGAGCCAGGCCCTTTGTATAGATTTGCGATTTCTGTCCGGATCAATCTGCGTCGTCGATTTCGCCGACGAACGAGGCTTGGCGGACAGAGGAATCTCGCTGGCGAATTGGGTTCGCATCATCCAGGCCGATGGATCCCCACTGGAACGACTGAGGACGAAGCGGATTGTCGGGCGTCGTGGCGGCCGCATGGCCCTTGTTTGCCGTCTGAATGACCGGTGCGTTCAGCATCAGGGGCATCGATCGTTCGGTAACCGGTCCGGCCTCCGGAACCGGAAGCACGTCCGGGGCAGATTCGCTTTCTTGGGGCTCGGCCGGCGTGGGGCCCGACGGCATCAGGTGCTCGGCCGGCATTATCTCTTCCATCGGCACGTCCATCACGCCTTCCGGCACCGGGCCGCGGCTGACCACGTTGGGACGGGTCCAGCCGAAGTCCAGGTAGTAGCTTGCGTCACGCTCGCGAGCGCGAGCCAAGGCGTCCCAGTAGGCTTTCTGCGGCCAGGGCCCCTCGGCCAGTTGGACGTTGTTGTACTCCAGCAGCGAGCCCTTGCGGAAATGGACTTCGGCAATGGATTTGCTGTAGTCGCTCAACGCGCGATAGAAGTCCGCCTGAGCCTGGGCCCGGCGTTGTTGGGCGTCGAGCACTCGATCCAAGGTGGTCTTGCCGCCTTGGTAGAGAGCCTCGGCCGACTCCACTTCTTTCTCCGATGCCGACCATCGATTGAAGTGCGATTGAGCCAACGTATAGTTGCCATCCAAGTTCCGAATGGCCGTTGTGAGCAGGTGGATCGAATTCAATTCCTGATCCTCAAGCTGTGCTTTGGCCCGGGCCAACTGCAGTTGGGCGTTGCGGACGCCGGTCAGCTCGCGGCGGAAGCCGATGGGCAGTGCGAAATCGACGATAGCAGCAAACTCCTGGAAGTCTCCCGTCGTCAAGCTCTCGAACGCCGTGGAGCCGGCCGCTGGGAAAGCCAGCCCGTTGCGATTAGCGTTGATCAGATCATTTCCCCTGCCCACCCATCTGTAGACCAAACCGAGGTCCAGTTTGGGAAGGAGTTGATTCTTTGCGCTGATCAACTCCAGTTCACGCTGTTTGATGCCCCATTTCTGCTGGCGGAGCTCGGGGCTGCGTGCCAGGGTCTCCGTACGAATAGCACGCCAATCGAATTCGATCTTGGCCATGGTTGGTTCGTCGATTGGACGAATCAGACGGCCGTCGGTTGCCGCCAGTCCCATCAGAAACCGGAGCTTGGTTTCCGTCTCGTACAATTGACGAAGGGCCGTTTCCACGGCCGAGCGGAAGAAGAAATACTGTTCGCGAGCTTGAGCCTCGTCTTGAATCGGAGCAACCTCGCCCAACCATTTCTCGTACACGATTTTCCACGTTACCTGGGCGCTGTCACGACCGATCTTTGCGGTCTCCAGATTCCGATACGCATTGTGCAAGTCCCAATAGGTGTTCTCTATGTCAAGGACAAGGTTCCGGACAGAGGACTCGAACTGTGCCAGGGAGATATCTTCGTTGATTCGGGCCAATACGACTGGAATGCGATTGATCATCGTGCCTCGCCCGCGAAGAATCGGCATGTCGATCCGAGCTTCAAGGGAAGTGGTCCATTCGTTGCTCAGCTCGCGGAAGCCCTTCGTTCCATTGTTAAATCGTGTGTAGTTAGTTAGGTTGGCAATCGAAACGCGACTCCCGTATGCGGTCTTCTTGATGATTTCTGAGCGCAAGCCCGCGTCGTCCTGATCTTGAGTTCCCGGGAAGATACCGGCTGCACCGGCACTCGAGTTGACTGGACGGTTGGAGCGACTGTAGATGCCGTTCGCTGTCCCGGGCGCAACGCCCTGCACCCTCAATAGGGCATCAAAATCCGCCAACGCGGCTTCGGCACCGCCTACGCCCGCCGCGGTCACCCGTTGAAGTTGCGTCCCTGGTCCCTGCAGTGCGCTGTTGCTAGCGATACTGCTGGGGCTAGATTCTGTAATTGCCGGATCGTAGACCGTCGTTTGGCCGGATCGCGACAACAGGCCGTCGGCGAAGCCAAATGGCGTTACGCCGCCCAAATTGCGGATAGTCTTGCTGTTCTGCAGAGCGATCACGATGCACTCTTCCAGTTCCACGTCCCATATCTCGTCGAATTGGGGATTGGATATCGTCAGCGGTTCCCCGGATTCCGCTGCGTCCGGCAGACTTGCGGTTTGTACGTCCGGGTACTCCAGATCGGTGGCATGGTTCAGCAAGTGGGAAAGGTCACCGTCTTCGTGAAAGAAGAAAGGTTGCGTGGGATGGCAGCCCGAGAAGACGGTCAGAGCGATCAGCAGAAAGGCCACGTGTGTGCTGGATTGCCGACTCATTGATTGTTCATCCCTAGCGAGTTGCGTGGTGAAGTCCGTCGACGCCAACGGGCCGAGGGGCTACGGGTTTCTGGCGCATCCCTAACGAAGGACACGGAAACTGACTAATGAAAAAGCCCCCCCGGACCGCTTGCATCCGCCAAAAACGAACTCGCACCGAGCGCGAACTCCCTAGGCAGGGCAATCAGTAGACTTGATATCGGCCGCCCGATCCGCAGACTTTGAGAATTCTGCGTAATCGTCAAAGTTTTCCAAGCGGACTGCAGGGTCAGAGATACATACCGAGGAAACCGTCGGCTTGGTCGCTAGCAGCCTGCAGTTTCTCGATCCGCTGCTTGGCCTGTTCCAGATCGCCGGCCTCGATGTATCGATCGAATTCGACGGAGACGGATTGAATCACTGTCTCGCGCAGCCACTGCACGACTGGCTCGGTCAGCCAATCGCACGCTTCTAGTGCTAGCTCAGCATCCACGTCGCAGCGAACCGTGCGACGATCCTCCTGGTCCGTCATCACGGTGCCTTCGAAGCGGAACTGGATCATCCCGATGTCGTCTCGATTCGTCAGATGGTACGCGCACTTGCCGTTGTACAGGTAGTACGTGTTGAATGAACCATGCTTCTCGATCGCTGCTTTGACGCGATCGCAAAACTGGCGGTATTTGGGCGAAGCATCGATCGGTACATCGAAACGAACGACCGTTCGTAGCGGCAGGCAGTCGAACGTGATCTCAACCCAACGATTCATGACAATTTGCCTCCCAGTCCACGAACACGAAAGGGTATTGGGCTGTGAGTATGCCCATGTTTGTAGTGTCGGTTGCCCCGGATAAATCAAGCCCGAAGCGTCAGTCTTGAAGTTGCGCATTTGGCGTGTCGTCAAATGCAGCGTCCGCAAACCAGCCCCAACGGGGCGCTCCTATCATAGAGCCAGCCCTTAGGGCTTACCCGCGCGCCCGGTCAGGCCAAGTCTTCGAGTTCCTGCTTGAGCCGCCGCAATACTCGGCATTTTGCCTGACGGAGGGCTGCACAACTCATCTGCAGCTCGTCGGCGATGTCGGCCGCTTTCTGCTCGTCTACCGTTGCCCGCCAGAAAGCCCGCCATGTCGTTTCTTCGAATTCGGCCCGGATCAGGCCGATGGCGCGATGCATCAGCACGTTGTTGGTTTCAAAATACCTCCTGGGCGAGATCCGAAGCGTCGCTCTCCTGCAACCCCACCTGCCTGGCCCAGCGATAGACCAGCGGACTGTAGAGTTTGACAAACCGTTCCCACGCGTCAGGATCGCGAGACTTGACCCGCCCCAGCAGGCTGGTGGAGGTCGAGCTTGAACTTCCAGAAGTGACAGCGTTTTCCATCGTCCTCTCCGAGCGGAGCAGTCAGAGGCGACAAACGGACGTTGCTCACTGTACCACTTGCATGTGGCCGCTTCAAGCTAGTTCTGGTTGCTACGGCTGCCCAGACGTAACGACTATTCCGTTCGGTTGTTCCATCCCGTTGTTCGGCGTTTCCGTCAAGTTCCTCGTAACCGGCGTTGTGTACGGCCGACGGTCTGGGCTTGTTAGTCGTGTGATGCAACGTTTGACGTGCTACGGCGGCCGACCGTTGTCGCTCGGCGTTGTTTAATTGGTGAAGTGTGGTGCGGCTGTCGATACCGAGAAGTGAGAGTATGTCTGCATGGATGCGGCTTTGTCGCGAGGCATCTGCTGGTTATTCGAAACGGACGCGAATCAAGCACCACCCACGAGGGGTGCTGCTCGTCGTCGGCAGATGCGGAAGAGATTTCCAGGGCCGCACCTATGCACCCGTCGCGTCGCCAAACGTTCCTGCCACTGCTGTACGGTCAACGGACGATTGTCCGCTCTCTCGTACTGTATCTTGCTGCACTTTCTGCGGTTACCGCATCGGCCCAGCAGGAGCTTCGCCCTCCCGCATCGGCGGCCGTTGGGGTTTTCCCGCAGAGTCGCATACCGTTCGTCGGCTCGGCCTCGCCCCGCGCGGAGTTGGTGTGCCGCAGGTTGCCGCCTGTGCAGGCGCCGAATGGTCCGTGGTGGGAAGAGCCGCTGCACCAGCAGATGCGACGTGAATGCGAGTCGATGCCGACGACTTTGGAGTCGTTGATCATCCGGACGCTGGAACACTCGGCTCAGGTCCAAGTCTTCAGCGATTTGCCGTTGATCCGCGAGACAACCATCATGGAGGCGAATGCCGCGTTCGACTGGCGGGGCTTCATGGAGACGCGATGGGACGATATCAGTGATCCGGTGGGAAGTGTATTGACCGTTGGACCGGGCGGCTCTCGTTTTCACGATCATCGGTGGAAGTACGATGCCGGCGTCCGGCAGAAGAATCGTTTGGGCGGTCAATTCGAAATCTCGCAAAAGCTCGGCTTCGAGAACAGCAACTCGACCTTCTTCGTGCCTCAGAACCAGGGGACGTCGCGACTGTCGATCAGCTATACCCAGCCGTTGTTGCGCGGCGCCGGTCGGGTCTACAACACCAGCCTCGTGCTACTGGCCGAAATCGATACCGAGGTGGCTAACGACGAATTCGCCGGACAACTCCAGTCGCATTTGCTGGAGATCACACGAGCCTATTGGACGCTTTACCTGGAGCGGGGATCGCTGCTGCAGAAAGGCAGGCTGTACGATCGGGCGAAAGCGGTCCTGGGCGAACTGGAGGGGCGAGCCGAAGTGGACGCCGCGGCCAGCCAGATCGCCCGCGCCCGCGCCGCCGTCGTTCAGCGCGAGGCCGATTTATTGCGAGCGGAAATGTCGGTACGCAACGCCGAGGATCGGATTGCCGCACTTGTTAACGATCCGGAACTCGCCCGCCGGGAGATCGAGCTGATTCCGCTTGACGTGCTCACTTGCGATCCGATCGCCGTGGACATGCAGCAGGCGGTTGCGACGGCGTATCATCAACGTCCGGAAATCGACCAGGCATTAAGGCAAGTCAAAGCCGCGGCAGTGCGCCTGGACATGTCCAAGAGAGAATTGCTGCCGCAATTGGACCTCGTGCTGGAAACCTACGTCAGCGGATTGCGTGGCGAAAGCGACATCGGTCAGGCGTTCGGCGACCAGTTCAGCGTGGGCGAACCGGCCTATTCGGTAGGGTTGCTGTACGAGGTGCCGATCCGCAACCGAGCCGCGCATGCTCGGCACGTGCGCCGCCAACTCGAACTGCGGCAATTGCGAAACCAGTTCCGCTCGACCGCCGAAACTCTGATGTTGGAGGTCAAGGTGGCCGTGCGCGAGGTGGACACGGCGTACCGTGAGACACTGGCCAAGAAGCGTTCGATGGAAGCGGCCGACGGGCGCCTGGATTACATCCACGAGCGATGGCAACACTTGCCCGGCGAGGGGCGTTCGGCCGGACTTCACCTGGAAGATCTTCTCGTGGCGCAAGAACAACTGGCCGCCGCGGAGTTCGGTTACCTGCAGGCATCGACGACGTACAGTCTAGCGTTGATGGACCTGAAACGCGCGACCGGAGTGTTGCTTCAGGACGAGCGTATCTCGCATGCCGTGGTCGATGTGGACGGGGTGCCTTCAGCGCTGCTGAACAAAGAGCCGCTGCCGGCGGCAGAGGAAGAGCCG
Organism: Pirellulaceae bacterium; assembly: GCA_016784735.1. Lineage (GTDB taxonomy): Bacteria > Planctomycetota > Planctomycetia > Pirellulales > Pirellulaceae > JADHUC01. The sequence goes on from JADHUC010000203.1 coordinate 13,655, forward strand.
GTGCAAGACGATCTACCGCCGCTGAGCACTCCTGACGCGAATAGCCAATCGGTGTTGCGCCGGGAGCCAGCAGGTTCCGCCGAAAACGAGGACTCGCCTCAGACGCCGAACGAATAGCTGCTACCTGGGCGCGAAGCGGACTTCGAACAACCTTGGCCAGTTCTTTCCGGTAACAAACAGCCGGTTCTTTTCCGCGTCGTAGGCGATGCCGTTCATTACCGCTTCGCGATCGCGTCGGTTGGCGGGGTACAGGCGGCGAAGGTCGATCGTTCCGACAACTTGCCCCGTTCGCGGCGAAATGCGGACGATGTAGTCCTTGTACCAGACGTTGGCAAGAATCTCGCCGCGGACATACTCAAGTTCATTCAGATTGGGGACGCGACGTCCTCGATTGCGAACCAACACTTGACCGGTAACTTTGAAGGTCTCCGGGTCCAGGAACCGGAGCGTGGCGGAGCCGTCGCTTATGATCAGGTGCGTCCCGTCGTACGTGATGCCCCACCCTTCGCCGGTGTAACGGAATCGCCCCACTTCTTCGAAGGTCTCTTTGTCGTAGACGATGCCGATTTGAGCTTGCCAAGTCAACTGGACGATCCGGTCGCCCACGATCGCGATGCCTTCGCCAAAGTGGCCACGGTCAAGCGAATGCGACTGGACGACACGGCCGGTTTCGAGTTCGACCTTTCGCAGCGTCGATTGACCTCTTTTCCCAGTGCCCTCGTAAAGAAAGCCGTTCTCGAAGACGAGCCCCTGCGTGTATGCTTTTTCGTCGTGCGGGTAGGCACGCACGAATTGGACCGCCGCCGGCCGAGCCAGCGCCCAAACAACACACGCACAGGCGCAGCACAGGAAAGCTACGAGCAAGCCCCAACGATGGCGGCGCAACCAACCACGCTCCGTTGCTGTCGAGGAGACCTGGGACTCCTCTTGGTGGCGGTTGCGTTTTCGCTTTTGTTGCTTACTGGGCATGTTCTTCTGCTAGCTTCCGAATCCGTTTGACCATGGAATAGAAGCCGTTGCTGCGCGAGCGGCTGAGGTGCTTCCGCAATTCCAATCGGTCGAAAACGCTTTCGATATCCAGAGAAATGATCCCTTTGCCTGTGCGTCCGGAACAGAGCATCAATAGAATGGCGACTAGGCCGCGGACGATTTGAGAATCGCTATCGGCCACAAAGTTGATTACGGGCGGATCGCCGGGTTGAACGTCAATGACCAACCAGACGTTGCTTATGCAGCCCTGGACGCGGTTTTCCTCGGTTTTCAACCCCGCGGGCATTTCATCGAGTTTGTCACCGAGTTCGATGATGTACCTGTAGCGATCCTCCCAGTCGTCAAGGAATTCGAAGTCGTCAATCAGCTCTTCTATGGTAACGGTTTCCACCTGTCTTGCCTCGTCAAACCAGCTTTTGCCGGTATCTTGTGCTTTTCTGCTTGCCAGCGCCAGAATGGTATGAGCCATCGTGAACTCCAACGCTGTTTATTATACGTTAACGAAGCCGGTTGCCAACGAGCAAGTATGTCGCCGGCGGATGGGTAGGAGACGGCCGTGAGCATGATTCGCCAAGTCGGCTATTGCACGAATGTCCATGCTGGCGCGGATTTGGATTCCACACGAGCCAATCTCGCGGAACATGCGCTTGCCGTGAAGGAGTTGGTTAGCCCGGATACTCCGATCGGCGTGGGGCTGTGGCTTTCGGCATCCGCTGCCCGCAAGCTGCTGGCGACGAACGGTGTGGCGGACTTTGCTAGCTGGCTGGCCGAAGTCGGGTTGGTTCCGTTCACCTTGAACGGCTTTCCTTACGGCGATTTCCACAAAGACGTGGTGAAATACGATGTGTACCGACCGACGTGGTGCGATCCCCAGAGGCTGCAATACACGTTGGATCTGATCGAGATATTGGACGCATTGCTGCCGGAAGGTATGGAGGGGAGCATATCAACCCTGCCGCTGATTTGGGGAAATCCAAGCCCCAACGCCGCGCAACTGGCGGCTTGTGCGGAAAACCTGACGAAGGTCTGCGAACGGTTATCTCGTCTGGAGGCGGAACGCGGCAGGCTAATCTACGTGTGCCTGGAGCCTGAGCCCGGTTGCGTCCTCCAGCGCAGCGACGATGTTGTGCGGTTTTTCAAGGAACATCTACTGCCCCATGTCGAACGGCAGGATGTTTGTCGATATCTACGTGTGTGTCACGATATTTGTCACGCTGCGGTCATGTTCGAGGAGCAGGACGAGGCGTTGCGCCGTTACCGGTCCGCGGGCATCGCTGTCGGTAAGGTGCAGGTATCTTCTGCCGTAGTGCTGCCGCTGGACCGCATCCCGCGGGACGAACGGCCGGCCGCGATCGAGCAGTTGCGTGGTTTTGCGGAGGATCGTTACCTGCATCAAACCATGGTACGTCAGTCGCCCAACGCACCGCCCGTTTTCTTTGAGGATTTGCCAAAGGCAGTCGAGTCGGTTGAAGGCTCGACGGCACCTGCCGGCGAATGGCGAGTGCATTTCCACGTGCCAATCTATCTGGAAAGATTCGGCCTGCTTGAAACAACGATGCCACAGATTCTGCAGTGCCTGCAGGCGGCAAAGGACTTCTCGGGCCTCGTGCACTTCGAGGCGGAGACGTACGCCTGGGGCGTCCTACCAAAGCGCCTACAACAGCCAAAGCTAGCGGACGGCATCGCTGCGGAATTGAAGTGGCTCCGCGATCAATTCAGTCCCTGATGCGGCCTCGCTTCGCTCTCTGGGCGTGTCGTTTAACCCGAAGCCGAAGGCGATGGCGGGCGGTATGAGTGAACGATCCATTCTGCTTTCCGCCATCGCCTTCGGCTTCGGGTTAAACGGGAACAATCGCGAAGAGCCCCGTCATTGGCACTCAACGCAGTGACCTTTCAGAAGAATCTCGGTGATTTCCCCCGGAATCTTCGTCTTCTCGCCTTTCGGTAGCGGAATGCTGACGTCGCTCAGGCAAGACACCTTGCCGCAGTCCACGCACATGAAGTGGGGATGATCCGCGTCTTCCTCTCTCTGGCTTTCTTTCATTTCGAACCGCCAGGCGTGATCTCCCAAGTCAAGCCGCGACAACAGACCAACTTCCGCCATCTCCACCAGACAGCGATAGAGCGTCGATTTGTCGTACCCCTGGGGTACCAGCACATCGGAAACCTCGGCGTGGCTTAGCGGTACATCGGCGGTCGACAGATGTTGAAGCACGGCCACGCGCGAAGCCGTGCACCTGAGCCCGGCTGCACGGAGCATTTCTCGGGATTCATTCGCCGAAAGCGATTGCTGATTCGACACGACGATCCTCGATCAGGGTGCGACGCTGTGTTCTGCGGCAGGTAAACGCCGAGGCGATACGCGCCTCGGGCTCCGCTATTCTAACTTGCCAATGCCATTGGGTCACCGTGGCTCGACTGAAGTCGACATCATCCCGGAATCATGCAGGTGTTCTTCGAACATGACGCGGTAGTGTGTTACACTGTTACCGATAAGCCAGGCTGTGGGGCTGGGCGAAGCTAGATGGGAAATGTCGTCTCGATTGGAGTTGCCACAATGTCGGGGAAATCGCTTAACATCAAGTTGCTTGGGAACGGCATAACGGCCGTTGTGCTCTTGTCCTTAATCACTTGGACGAACCATACTGCCGCAGACGCCGCAGACTCGTCGCCCGAACGAGCACTGGCGGCGAAGATTCTCGACGAAGCGGGAGTAACCGGCGGCTTGATCGTGCATCTCGGCTGCGGCGATGGAAAACTAACCGCAGCCCTCCGCGCGAACGACGGCTATCTCGTACACGGCCTCGACATCGAAGCGGAAACCGTTGACGCGGCCCGGACGCATATCCAGTCGCTGGGGCTCTACGGTCCCGTCTCGGTTGACAGTTTCGATGGCAAGCACCTGCCGTATGCCGACAACTTGGTCAATCTTCTGGTGGTGTCAGGTGCCAGTGTTCAGGTTTCAGAGGATGAGATCCTACGCGTGCTCGCACCGCGAGGAGTCGCGCTGGCACAGGGGAAACCGGAAGCCACTGGCACCCGACACCCGACACCCGACACCTCCCCCACCCTTCCCGGATGGACAAAGCTCGCCAAACCGTGGCCTGACACCATCGACGAGTGGACTCACCAATTGCACGGCCCTGGCGGCAACGCCGTGGCCGGCGACCGCGTCGTCGGCCCGCCGGCTCGGATGCAGTGGACGGCCGGGCCGCTGTGGGCTCGCAGCCACGGTTGGACGCCCAGCGTCAGCGCCATGGTTTCGGCCGGCGGACGGCTGTTCTACATCTGCGACGAAACGCTGGCGTGTGCGGACGGCACGGTGCCCAGTAAGTGGTTCGTTGTGGCGCGCGACGCCTTCAGCGGAGTATTGCTGTGGAAGTGTCCCATATCGCAGTGGGGCTCGGAAGCACATAGCGGCACACCCGATACAGGCGACGGGGTAACCACCGGACGCTTCACCATGCCGCCGAACGTGGGCAAACGCCTGGTGGCCGTGGCGGACACCGTCTACGTGACGCTCGGACCGACCGCGCCGGTAACGGCCCTGGATGCGGCCACAGGCAAGGTCAAGCGAGTCTACGCCGACACGGCCAACGCCGACGAGATCCTCTGCACCGACGGACGCCTGATCATTTCGATCAATCCGCCACCCGAGAAGAGACCGTCCTTGGTTGCCAGGACCGATACTCCTCCGCCCGCGCCCGGGAAACACATTTGTGCGGTCGACATCGAGACGGGTCGCGTGCTCTGGAAGAAGGGGCCGTTTTCGGCGATCCGGACCAGCACGGGCCAGGATCCCTTCGGCCGGTTGGAACTGGCCGCGGGCGACGGCAAGGTCGTCGCTCTAACGACAGAGACAATCGAGTGCCTTGCCGCCGATTCGGGCCGGACGATTTGGCGAATCGATCGCCCAGCCTTGCCTGCCGATGCTGTGCGACGGATCGGCTTTGCGGGAATGTACGAGTACCTTCTGGCCGTGATGGTGTATCACGACGGCGTAGTGCTGCTGGCACAGCCCGAACCGAATACGCACCACACTTACCACACCATGCCGGGCTCGCTGTACGCCTTCGATGCCGAAGATGGCCGCCAGATGTGGAAGCACGCTTACGGCGGCTGGGGGCATTGCACGCCGCCGGATGTGTTCGTTGTGGAAGATTTGGTGTGGTCTCACGTGAACACCGAGACCGAGTTCGGCTCGGTATGGGGCAACGGCTACAGAGCGTTAGATCCGAGCACGGTCGACTACCGCATCCAGGCACTCGACCTGCGCACCGGCAAGCTGCGTAAGGAACTCCCAACCAAAGACATTTTCAACACAGGGCACCATCACCGCTGCTACCGAAACCGAATCACCGAACGCTTTCTCTTGTCGTGCCGTCGAGGCGTCGAGTTCGTGGATCTGTCGACCGGCGACAACTACCAGAATCACTGGGTACGCAGCGGCTGCCTACTCGGATACCTACCCGCGAACGGGCTGCTCACAGTCGCGCCGCATCCCTGTGGGTGTTACATCGGCGCGAAGCTAACCGGCTTCAACGCACTGGCTCCAAGGGCGGAAGTGGGAAACTCGAAATTCGAAACTGGAAACTGGGAAGACCGACTCGAAAATGGCCCCGCCTTCGGACACATCGGCAATCGGCAATCGGCAATCGCAAATCCCGCCGATTGGCCTACGTATCGGCACGACGCTAAACGCAGCGGTGCCACGGAGTCGGCCGTCGGCACGGATTTGGAGGTCGCTTGGCGGGCTGATGTGGGCACCAAGCCCAGCGGTTTGGTTGTTGCAGACCGCAAGGTGCTTGTTGCCGGCGTCGACGCCCATGCCGTCCAGGCATTGGATGCTCGCGACGGCAAGGTGGTCTGGGGATATACGGCGGGTGCTCGAATCGACTCGCCTCCCACTTTTCACAACGGGCTGGCGATCTTTGGCTCGGCCGATGGGCGTGTCTACTGCCTGCGCGCCGCGGATGGGGAACTGGTGTGGCGATTCGACGCGGCTCCGCGTCGTCTGGTAACCGCCTTCGGGCAACTCGAGTCGGCGTGGCCCGTACCGGGCAGCGTGCTGGTGCACGACGGAAAATGCTGGGTCGCGGCCGGGCGCTCGTCGCATCTTGATGGCGGCATCCACTTGCATGCCCTTGATCCAGCGACGGGAAGAGTGCTCCACAACCAGACGATCTACAATCCCGATCCCGAAACAGGGAAGACGACACCGGAACCAAACTCTCATTCCATGACCGGACTGTTGAACGACATACCCGCCACGGACGGTACGAACGTGTTTATTCGGCAGATGAATGTTTCGTCCGCCGACACACGCGGCGGACAGCACCTGTTCACAACGGGCGGTTATCTGGATCCAAGCTGGTTCAACCGAACGTTTTGGCAATTCGGCCGAGCCAGGACATCGGGAATCATGGTCCTGGGAAAGGATGTGGCATACGGCGTGGAGGTCTACGAATCGCGCAGCCGCGAAACGGTGTTTCGGCCCGGAGCGAATGTCTACCGGCTGCAATGCATCTCCCTGAAGGCCCCGCCCAAGGTTCCCCGCGGCAAGCAAGCCCCGGCCAAACGCCGCCAGCAGGGAATGAGGCCCCAGTGGGAGCAGCGACTCGGCATCCGAGTTACCGCCATGGTTCGCGCCGCGGATACGATCTTCGTGGCCGGCTCGCCGGATGTCGTCGATCCCAACGATCCCCACGGCGCATGGGAAGGACGAAGCGGTGGCCTGCTCGCGGCCTTTGCAGCCGGCGACGGAAAAAAACTCGCCGAATACAAGCTCCCATCCCCGCCGGTCTGGGACGGCATGGCCGCCGCCGGAGGCCGGTTGTTCATCAGCACGGAGGACGGGTGCGTTGCCTGCATGAGTGGGACAAGCGGCAGGCCGTAGAATCGCGAAAGAGATACCTTCTTCGTTTAACCGCAGTGCCCAACGGGCCGCGCGTCGGCGAGGACGTTGCGTGGCGTTTCTCTCCAACGTAGAAAGGGATGCCAGTTCCAACTCAACTCCCGCGCGGGATTGCAAACTCGTAGAGTTTTGTTTTCTTGACAAAGGTTTTTGCTTTTTTTCGGCGTAAGCCGGTGTATTGCTTTGGGTTAACTAACTGCCGACAAGGGCAACATCGAGATTGCGGAGACGAAGCGCCGTGGACATCACGTGGTGACCAAGTTTCGTCACCCGGTAGTACAGCGTATGCGATACTTTCCTAATCAACTTGTGACTTCGAAGCAGCGACAACAATCGGGTCACCCGTGCCGACACGCGTTTCCGTTTCACCTTGTCGGGCTCGTCACCGTACAACGCTTGGCGAATGTCTTTGTTACGGAAGCCTTGCAGCGCGAATCCGCCTTGCAACACGGATTGGAAAACGCGTGCGTCCTCGCGGTCTACGGGACGCAAACCCCGGTACGGACGCCCCTTTCGCTTCGTGCGTCGGCTCACCGGGTCCAACAATTGGCGGGTGGGCGAAGGTTCGCCCACCACGCCGAGCGCCTCAAGATAGCGCTCATTAGCCGCGCGTCCGAGTTCGGCGCGCCGTGCTGTGTCCATGATACCCTTGCGCAGCGGCAACCAGGCAAGAGTCAATTCGCCATTTCGAGTCGCCTCGCGGTACACCCGAAATCGGTTCGGATTGACGATGGTCGTCTCAATCCGCAAAACACTTCCCTGTTTGTCGTACATCTTGATCGAGTTTTCCTCCTCTCGATGTTTCACGCGGATACCTTCGATCCAGCGTTTCATTTCCGTGTTCACCTGACCCGCAAAACGGCTGTTGGTACGCCGCCCCAAAAAACGCAGCACGCCCTCACAGGAGAACTGTTCAATCGCATGACGGACCAAGTACGGGTAGATCGCCGCCAGGCTTTCCGCGTCGCGAAACATGATGTCCGTGGCGATTTCCGTTTCGCGGAACGTCCAGTAATACCCTGTCAGGCCCAGGCCGCCAGCCGATCCCAGGTGAGGGTTGACTTGGCGAGCCAAACGGTTGAGGACCTTGGACCATTTGCGTTTGATCAGCGAGTCCAGCATTTTCTGGGCACGCTCCACGTCGTCGATGCGCGTGAAGCAGTTGTCGCGTTTTTCGTAATCCATTCCAGCGCGGTCCATGCGGCGCGCCAGGTATTCGCGTCCGTTCACTCCAATTTGAATATCCATCGGCAACCACGTCTGCAGGCGGACGTACGTCAAACCGAATTCCCGATCCATGTAATAGAAGTAGACAAACAAACATTGACGGACGCGGCGCCGCAGCCAGGGGCCGCTGCGGTCTTTTCGGGGCGTGTACTCATAGCCCATGCATTGTTCCACACAGCCGAAGACGCAGACGAGACCTTCCTCAATGCCGTCCCGGTCACGAATGGCGACGGCTTGTTCTTCCTTGGAAATCTTCGGGGAATCCAAATGGACGTAGGGACGCCCATGTTGTTCGGCGTATTGCCGCGCGTGGGAGCGAATGCGTCCCGAGATTCTTTGAGCAAAGTCCCCGAATTCTGTGTAGCGAATACCGTGATATCCGAGAAACTGTCCCATACCTTGGACATAACTGAGGTTCCGCAGAGTGCCGCGAAACACGATTCGATCAAACCC
>JADHUC010000204.1 GCA_016784735.1 Pirellulaceae bacterium
GCCAAGTCTTCGCGGGCCCACCGCATCACGCGGCCACCGGCCGGTGGGCCCGCGAAGACTTGGCCCCCCCTACAAAGACGTGCCCACCGCGCGTCACAACTATCGCGCAAGACTCCAACCGGCTCGTTATTCTACTGGTCTACAGCGATATTGCCATCAGAGAAGCCAAAAACGCGACGAACTTCCTGTGGGCTCGTCAGACCGGCTTCGACCGCCTCCAACGCGCGGGACCAGTGGGGGACCATGCCGGCCCGGATCGCCAATTGCTCCAATTGCGAGGCGTCGCTTTGCGACAGTATGGCACGGCCCAATTCGTCCGGCCGTGCCTCCAGCATCTCCGCCAGCACGATGCGACCGCGATATCCCGTGCCCAGGCAATCCTCGCAACCCGCCTCGATGCGAAAGTGCTTCACTGGCAGACCCAGCGTTGCCGAGGCGTCATCACAGTCCGTGGCACAGTCGCATAGCCTCCGAACCAGACGTTGACTAAGAATGGCCAGGATGCCGCTGCGGAGCAAATACGGCTCGATGCCCATGTCGGACAAGCGGCTGATCACGCCGGCGGCGCTACCGGCATGAAATGTCGTCAGCACCAAGTGCCCCGTCAACGCCGCCTGAAACGCAGTTTCGGCCGTCACCCGGTCGCGAATCTCTCCGACAAAGATGACTTCGGGATCCTGTCGCATCAACGACCGTAGACCTGTGGGGAAATCGAATCCCGCGGCTTCGTTCGCTTGCGATTGCGCCACGCCCTCGACGGCCACCTCGATGGGATCTTCCAGCGAGACAAGGCTCTTTTGACCGCCAGAACCGCGCACCAGTTCGCGAAGGGCGGCGTAGGCGGTCGTCGTCTTGCCGCTGCCGGCGGGCCCGCTGATCAGGACGGCCCCGGATGTCTCAGCCAACTCCTGTTTCAATGTCGCGTGAACCTCGCTCGGCAGACCTAGATCTTCCAGGTACAAATACTGCCGCTCCGCCGCAAACAGTCGAACCACGGCCCGTTCGCCGTGCAGCGTGGGGAAAGTGCTTACACGCATTTCCACGTCGCCATCAGCCGCGCGAATGCGACCTTCCTGTGGTACTTCGCTCCGATAAGTCAGCAGTTCGGCCATGACCTTTAGACGAGTGACCACGTCGGATGCTTCACCACGCGCAAACTCGCCAACGTCCTGCAACACCCCGTCCAAACGCCAACGCACTTCCAGGCCGTCGGCGGTCGGCTGCAGATGCACGTCGCTGACGCCCATTTCACGAGCGGCGCCAAGCAACTGGTCGACAAACTGCGTCGCGTATGCCGTACCTGAAGAATCCAGTACGGTGAGTTCTTGTCGAGTCTGACTGGCAAATGAAGGGTTTGTCACGTGCGCACCATCAAGGTCATCGAGGGACAATTAGCAGACTGACGTGTAGGCCGGAACAAGTCCGCGCAGTTTCGGCATCTGGCAGCATTCGTGCCGGAACTGCGCGGACTTGTTCCGGCCTACATATCTACCCATCAAACACAATTTGACACCGTACTAGAAGATTCTAAACGCAATGCCGTGAATTCGCCAGTTTAACCAACAGAGATCGCTCCCCAGCCGCCACCACCAGGGGTCTCGATGATCAACACGTCGCCCGGAGACGCCGTGAATTGAGCGCATCCAGGCAGGGATTCAGTCGAGCCGTTGGTGCGCACAAGGAGGTTCCGGCCGGGCGTTCCGGGTTGGCCACCTGCCACGCCATACGGCGAGTAGTTGCCGCGTCGCTGCGAAAGAATCGACACTTCCAGCGGTCGAAGGAACTTCAGTCGGCGAACGACTCCATCGCCTCCAGGATGTTGTCCCGCACCGCCTGAATCGCGGCGAATCGAAAACTCTTCGACAAGCACAGGGTACCGCTGCTCGATCACCTCGGGATCGGTCAACCGCGTATTGGTCATGTGCGTATGAACTGCGTCAGCGCCCGGGGCATCGGGCGTTGCACCGGCTCCGCCGCAGATCGTTTCGTAGTAGCCGAACGTCTTGTCGCCGAACACCAGATTGTTCATCGTGCCCTGACTGGCGGCTGCCACGCCCAACGCTCCCAACAGAACATCGACCACGCGCTGTGATGTCTCGACATTGCCGCCCACGACCGCGGCACACTGCTGCGGGGAATCGCGTTCCGGAGGGTTGAGCAGGCATTTGGGAAGAACCAGTTTCACCGGCGCGAGAACGCCTTGGTTCAATGGGATGTCTTCGTCGATCAAGCACCGCAGGCAATACATCGTCGCAGCGGTGACGATGGCGCGATTTGCATTCAAGTTTCCTGCGAGCACCGGCCCCGTACTGGTGAAGTCGATCGTGGCCGAGTCACCGGCGATGGTCACTGCGACGGCGATCGGCGATCCGTCGTCCAAATGGTCAACGAACTGATGGCAACCGTCGGGCAGTCGCTCCAGCGCCATCCGCATCTTGCGATCAGCCGCCTCCTGAATGTGGCTCATGTACGCCTCGACGACCGGCAACGTGTAGCCTTCGACGAGCGTCAGCAGATCGTTTGCGCCTTGCCGGTTCGCCGCGACTTGAGCTGCGATGTCGGCCAGGTTGTCGTCCGGACTGCGCGTCGCGTGTTCACCCGCAGTGAGCAGGTGTCGCAGTTGTTCCATTCGAGACCGGCCCGCTTCCACAAGTTTGAAGTTCCGAATGACCACGCCTTCTTCCGCCAAGTTCCGTGAGAACGGTGGCATCGATCCGGGCGAGATACCGCCGAGTTCGGCGTGGTGAGCGCGGCTGGCCGTGAAAAACAGCAGCCGCCCGGTGCCAGAATCGTGGACGGGAGTGACGACGGTTACGTCGGGCAGGTGTGATCCGCCGCGATACGGATCGTTGGTCACGAAGACGTCGCCAGGCTCGACCCGCGAATTGTCCACAATGATGCGTTTGACCGTTTCGCTCATCGCCCCCAAGTGGACCGGGATGTGCGGGGCGTTCACCACCAAGTCCCCGGAGGGCGTGAACAAGGCGCAACTGAAATCGAGCCTTTCCTTGACGTTCACGCTGATGGATGTGTTTCGCAGCGTGATTCCCATTTGCTCGGCGATCGCGGCGAACTGATTGTTGAAGATCTCCAGCATCACGGGGTCGGCAATCGTCGTCGGACGAAGTTTCCCCCTTTCTTTGCCGCTCACGTGTTCAGCGTTCCTCGATCGCTCGGACTCTCTCTCCAGCAGCAACTCGCCGCCGGTCAACATTGCAGCCGTCCAGCCGGGATCGACGACGGTGGTGGAAGTGCTTTCGGCCACGATCGCTGGTCCCACGAAGATGTCGCCCCGTCGCAGGTCGTTTCGCCGATGGACGTCGGCGTCATGCCACTGGCCGTCGAAGTGCACTCGCGTTGTCCCGGAAGGCTGCGGAGAACTCTGCGGTGCCGGACGCGACGCGGGCAACTGTGTGCTCGACCGCCCCACGACCTCTACTTTGACCGCAACGATCTCCAACGGACGATTCTCGTGTACATAGCCGTATCGTCGTCGATGCTCCTGCTCGTAGGCTTGCGCGTAAGTACCTTCGTTTGGCGCCGGTATGGTCAGGAAGGCGTCCAGGCCCGAGTAGCGCAAGTCGAGCGAGCGGATTACCTCAATTTGACCCTCGGCGACGCCTTCAGCGACCACTTCCCGGCACGCATCGGCCGCCAGCCGTTCGAAGACCGCCGCCAAATTGGCGACCGCCTGTTCGCTATACTCCCGATAGACTCCTTCGGCTCGATGTCTGACAACATCGGCCAAGCCGATCCCGTATGCGCTCAGTATTCCCGCATCGGGATGGTTCAGGATGCTTTCCACGCCGAGTTCTTCCGCCACGGCGCACGCATGTTGCGGCGCAGCGCCGCCAAATGCGACCAACACATACTCGCGCGGGTTGTAGCCTTTGGCAATCGAGATGGAACGGATTGCGTTGGCCATGTTCGCGTTGGCCACTTTCAGGAATCCTTCTGCCAGTTCGTGTGGCTGGTAGCGCTCGCCTGTGGCCAATTCAATGTCATCGCAAAGCTGCCTCAGGCGATCTTCGACAGCCCCATGATCCAGTGGAAACGGAAAATAGTCCGGCAGTAGCTTGCCGAGGTACAGGTTCACGTCAGTCACCGTCAGAGGTCCGCCGCGACCGTAACAGGCTGGTCCCGGTTCGGCGCCCGCGCTGTCCGGACCGACGGTCAGCTTGACACCATCGAACCAGCAAATCGAGCCGCCGCCCGCGGCGACCGTCTCGATGGACAGCATGGGAGCGACAACGCGCACACCGGCTTTTTCGGTTTCGTACTCCAATTCGAAGCGGCCATCGAATCGCGATACGTCGGTGCTCGTGCCGCCCATGTCAAATCCGATGGCACGCTCGAAGCCTGCGGCCCCGGCCACTCGCGAGAAACCGACCACGCCACCCGCCGGACCCGAAAGGATGCTGTCCTTTCCCACGAACCGATCTGCACTGACCAAGCCGCCTGCCGATGTGAGTAGTCGAATGTCGCTAGTCCCGCCTCGATTCAGTGATCCGCGAAGCTTGTCGACATACGATTGCAGCACGGGATTCAGGTAGGCATCAACGACGGTAGTATCGCCGCGCGACACGATCTTGATCAGCGGAGCGATCTCGTGAGACAGGCTGATTTCCGCAAAGCCGACTTCGCGGGCCAATTGGCCGACCAGGACTTCGTGCTCGGGCTGGCAGTAGGCGTTCAGTAGACACACCGCGAGTGATTCGATGCCGCTGTCGCGCAGCGCGGCCAACGAAGAACGAATCTCCCCCGGATCGGGGCGGACCAGCACTTTTCCATTCGGTGTGATGCGTTCGTCGATTTCTGCAACGGCTTCGAACAGTGGCTCGGGTTTTCGGATCGTCAGATCGAACAGACGCGGGCGGTTCTGATACCCAATGCGCAACACATCGGCAAAGCCTTGAGTGGTAACGAACGCAGTCTTTGCTCCGCGGCGAGTGACCAGCGCATTAGTGCCTCGCGTGGTACCCAGCTTCAGAATTAGCGGCGGGATCTCGTCATACAATCGGAACCCCATAAGAAAGCGGATCGCTAGCACCGGCGCTTCTTCGCCGGCGGCTAGCTCATACGCTTGGACTTGGTGAGGCATCGGAACAAGCGGTTTGTCGAGGACGATCTCGCCCGTCGCGTTGTTGAATCCGGCTACGACGCTATGGGCAACGACGTTGCCTTCTGCATCGAGCAAATGGAAAACGTAGCCGCGCCAAAACTCGTCCGGTTCACCGCAACGCGCGGAATCGACAATTCTGGTACCTCCATCGCTAACCGCCTCGACCCGTCCCTTCGTCACACCCGAACTTAGCACCTTGTGCCGCACGAGCGATCCGTCCGGGCGGCGCGCGAAGCAGTCGGTGAACGTACCTCCCACGTCGATCCAAAATTCCCAGCAATGGTCCAATATCTACCCCCGCACGAAGGGATTGTATTGTTTCTCCTCGCCGATCGTCGTCGATTCGCCATGCCCGGGCCACACCACGGTGTCGTCCGGCAGCGAGTAGAGTTTCGATCGGATCGACTCGAACAGTTGATCAATGTCGCCGTCGGGGAAATCGGCGCGGCCTATACCGCCTTGGAACAACATGTCGCCGCCGAACACGATCCAGGGCGATTCGCCTTTCCACAGGTAGACCACGTGGCCAATCGAATGCCCCGGTGTCTCCAGTACCTCGAATTCGAGGCCGGCGGCGGCGTAGGTGTCACCGTCGCGTACCGTGTGGTCCGCGGCCGGGCTAGTGAGCCCGACCCCAAAAGTCGCGGACAGGTTTTCCGCCGGATCGATTAACTTCCCTGCCTCAGCCGCGCCGATAACCAGAGGGCAATCCGGCCAACGCTGCTTCAAGGTCACGTTCCCCGCGATGTGATCCGCATGTCCGTGTGTGTTCAGAATAGCCGCGAGCGCTAAATGTTTCGATTCAATGTGATCGATGATCTTGTCGGCGTCGAATCCAGGGTCGACCACCACACAATCATCACGCCCCTCCAGGTGCGAAATAAACGCATTCTCCATGAATGCTTGCGAGACCACTACATCCAGTATCATTTTCGAGTTCGCCACAAATCGTCTCCCATCGAATTGACGATGTCACTACAATAACGACCTTCTCGGTTCCGCTACGTTGTTCATTCGAGACCAGTCAGGGAGGCAGGGTTTGCCCTACCACGATCGAGATGGCATCGTAAAATAGAACGGTAGTGCCAATTGCCCAATCGCGGAGAATGACCGTTTGGTCAATCGCGGTTTCGGAACCAGAGAAGACTCATTATTGGGCGCATGGAGTTACGATACAATGAGTCGAGGTCTTTGACTGTTTCTCGCACAGGGAGGGAAGAGAGGCCGGTCGGCCCCCTAAATTGAAGGACCGGAAAGCGTTCTCTCCTGTTTCTGGGAGATCTAATACATGACGTTAAAGCGAATTGTTGGCTGTGTGATTTCCGTGGCCCCCCTGCTGGCGGCGATGTACGGTGCATCCTTAGCATCGGCGCAGGAGGCACCACGAGGGCGTGAGAATCTGAAAGAACCGATCCTGCGGATTGCGCGAGCGGCAAAACTGGCTCCCAATGCCCATCCGTTGGATCCAGCCTTGGAGTTGGCACGCTACGGGCGGGACAAAATTGCGAACACGGTTCAAGATTACACTGCCACGCTTGTAAAACGTGAACGGGTGGGTGGCGACCTGCTGGACTACGAGTACATCTTCACGAAGATACGCAGGCCGAAAGTGGTTAACGGCAGGGTCGTCAAACCGTTCGCGGTCTACATGCATTTTTTGCGGCCCAGTAGTATGAAAGGGCGCGAAGTCATCTACGTGGAAGGCCAGAACGACGACAAACTCGTTGCACACGAAGGGGGCCCGGGCCGCAATTGGCTTCCCACGGTTTGGCTAAAGCCGACTGGCATCCTCGCCATGCGCAACCAGCGTTATCCCATCTACGACGTGGGCCTCAGGAATCTGATCGACAAGCTGATCGAGTTGGGCGAGAAGGACAAGGCAGCGGGGCGCGACGACTACGTAGTGACGTTCCAGGAAGGCGCCAAGATTAACAAACGCCCCTGCACCTTGCTGGAAATCAAGAACCCGCAACCCGATCCGACCCGGGAATTGAACTTCTCCCTTGCCCAGGTCTTCATCGACGACGAACTTCAGGTCCCCGTTCGTTATGCGGCTTATGGCTTCCCAGAGGCGGAAGGCGAGAAGGCCCCGTTGATCGAAGAATACACGTACTTGAAAATTGAATTGAACGTCGGGTTACAGGACATAGACTTCGATCACAACAACGAGGACTACGATTTTTGACTAGCGCTCATGCTAGTTTCCACCATTCCACCCGTTGCCACTAACCTCACGTCGCCCTGCCGCGGCGTGAGGTTTTTTTGTGCGATGTGGCCCAATTCATCGGGGCAATGGCAACGATACCTGTTGGCCCGTGGCTGCCGACCGGTAGGCGGCCAGCAGGATCTCTGTTGCATCGGCGGCGAGCGATGCCGGCACGTCGCTTTCCCGACCTCGCTCGAGGCAATCGAGGAAGTACGTCACGTCGGTTACCGGGGAGAGCCACGGCGTCGTAAGCCACGACATCTTTGGGCTGGCGCGGTAAGGGTTGCCTTCGGCTGCGACCCACATCCCCATCGGATCGTCCGGGTTTCGAGGAGGCGGCGACCACGAAGCCGCGTCGGACCATACTTCAACGCGTGAGCCGTAGGCATCGACTACGGCCGACGCCTGCGTGCCGATCAGCAGCGTACGATTAACACCCTCGCGCGGATGCGACTGCCAGCCCGTGCGGCCCGTCGTGCACGTGGCCACCAAACCGTCTTCGAACTCCAGAAGCAACTGCGCAAAGTCCTCCATGTCGTTGGCTTGGTGTTCCGCAAAGAAGTAGTTGCCGGTCGTCGCCGCGACGCGAACAACTCGGCGTCGCAAGACGGACAGGAGTGCCACTAGGGCGTACACGCCGACATTGGTCATTTCGCGTTTTGCCTCAGGCACCTCGTAACGTTGTGGCGCGGACGACTCGGTTCGCGGTCCGGCCAGCGTGGCGGTCCCGGCGAGTCCTTTAGCAAAACACAAGTCCGTATGAACGGCAACGAACTTGCCAAGTTGGCCTGAGTCGACAATCCGCCGGAGTCGTCCGACGCTTTGCGTTGGCACGGAACTGAACATGTGGGCAAACACGCCCGCGTCACGAACGGCGGTAACGACGGAGTCCGCGTCAGCTAGTGAACCGGCCAGCGGCTTATCCAAGTAGACGTGTTTTCCGGCCCGCGCCGCCCGGACAATGATCCGGCCTCGACGGATCGGTTCGGCGCAGACGCTGACGATGTGGACGTCGTCTCGCACCAATGCTGCGTCCATGTCTGGCAACAAGGGAATCCCCAGTGCGTCCGCGAATTGCTCATTCAATTGGCGACGTCGCGAGGTGATGTCCGCCGCGTCCGTCAACCCAATCAAGCGGCAGCGAGGATCGGATGCAAAGACACCAGCGTACATTGGTTGGTGCGTATGATCACCCGCAACTAACAGAACGCCATAGGGTGGCTTTTGTGCGGTACGCGACGGCGCGTACCCGCGCGACGAGGTCGCGACGATCGCCATCGGCGTCTGGCCGCTTTCGCCCTGCCATGACGCGATGCCGTGATTCCCAAAAACGCTGATTTGCAGGGCGGCAGCATTTGGTTCGCAAATCCCCGTCGAAAGCAACGCCGTCTTCCCATTGGCGAACAACACTAACTTGGTCTCGTGACGTCCGCTGGCCGAAATGGCCGAGACGACCCGCATCGGCTGATCGTTTAGCCATCTGCTGGCCATCTGAACGGCCGATTCGCTCAACGAGACGCTCGTCGCGCCAGTGGCCTCAAGGTGAGCGACGATGCGCACGGCCACGGGAGTGCCGATCTGCCCTGTGTCGAGGGCGCCATCCACCAGTTCGGCTGCAGCATGTAAGTCGGTCATTGTGATGCGCCCCGCTTGCTCTTGGTACGTTGACGCCGTGATTGTACCTTGAGCTACCACCAAATTTCCATCTGGCCGACGATTTCTCGAGCCAGACGTTCGATACTCTCCTGGTGGGCCGTGGCCAAAGACTGGCCGGCTTCGGGGATGAAATGCGCGTCCTGCGTGACGCCGACGTTCAATTGCGGGACAGGGATTCCCGATCGTTGGAGGAGCAGTTCACCACGCCGGTCGATCCACTGCACCTCGATCGTGAACTCCGTCGCCACATCGCGAGCATCGTCGTTGCGATTCTCGGCGACGACAAGCTTGGTTTCCCGGACGATGCGACCCCGCAGAATGCTGTCCGCGTTCGGCGTGTGGACAACCCGGTAGGGACTCCGGTCCTGTATCTCCTTGATGACCGCCTCGGTCAAGCGTTCGCCAAGATTGGCGCGTAGACTCTCCGATTCGAAAACCGGCACGTGAATGGTCTGAATGTCCGGCCGAAAAAGCGTCTGGTGTCCGACCTGGTACCCAGCGCAGCCAGACAGCATTGCCGAGAGTACTGGCAACAGAATCGTCGTGAGGACGAAAGCCCTTCGTCGCATCGTACTTACCTCAGTACTGCGAGATCAGTACCGAGTACTCAGTACCCAGTAAAGAGCACACAGTACTCCGCGCTCGATTCTCCCTACTCGGTACTCAGTACTCGGTACTCAGTATCCCGCCGTCCGTCAATGTCGCGTCGCTCCGGAGCCGGCCGTGGCCATCAGCGGCGTCACGTCGTCCTGTTCCGGGAACATGTTGACAATCCAACTAAGTCGCTGTGGAGGCACTTCCGGCTTGTCCACGAGTTCAGCTATCCGTTCTTTGGCTTGGCCGGCAAGCGAAGTATCCGTGTATTCCGTTGCGAGCAAATTGTAGTAGAACCGGGCCGCACCGTACTCGCCACGGCGGTCACGGTACCGGGCCATGTACCACTCGCGCTCCGCCTTCTTCTTCCGCACCTCGCCGTAAGCACGAGCCAAGTACTCTCGCTCTTTGGCCGACTCGTGTGGGAACTGCCGGTGAATCTGCTTGATCAGTTTCTCTGCGTCGTTCAGAGGATCTCCGGAGTAGTCCGGCCCTTGGTAACTCTGAAGTTTGGCTTTGACGCCCAATAAGTGCGCACGGAATTGGTGCTCGCTGCTGGGGAACGTCTTCCGAAGATCACTGTAGAAGTTGTCTGCGTCCAGGTACTTGGCACTGGCGAAGTATGCGTTTCCCGCTGCCAACGTTGCGTCGTCCGCCAGTTTGCCGGTTGGATCGTCGATACGAATGCGATCGAAGATGCGTACGGCGTTTCCAAACGAACTCCGCACGGGGCGGCTCTTATCCGTCAAGTTAAACTCCCAAAACGCCTGCGGATCTCCTTCTTCGAGTGCAAGCCAGTATTGAGCAATCTCAAAACGGCGTGCTTCCACCATATCCAGATACTTCGAATTAGGGTACTTCTCCAGCAGCAATTCGAAGGCATGATTCGCTTTGGGATAGCGATCGGCGAAAAAGTAGCTTTCGCCCGCGAAGAGTAGTGCATCCTGCTCCAACGCCGAATCAGGCCAGCGATCGGCCGCGTTCTCGAACGCTCCGGCTGCGGAAAGCAACAGGCCGGTGCGCTCATGGCCCTGAGCTTGGATTGCCCGCTGATAGTCGGCTTCGCCCTGGGCATAACGCTCGCGAGCCTTCTCGGGGCTATATCCCTTGCCCACAAGCGTCTTCGCCGAATTCTTGATCTGCTCGGAAAGCTCGTCCGGCGCCTTCAGCAGCGAATTCGACGCGGTGTCGCCATCCAGCAACGTGTCGCGATTGCCGCCAAACGGGGAAGCGCAACTCGCGAAAGCGAGAGGAAGGGAAAAGACGAACAGTAACCCAACAGTGCATCGTGCTCGCATCTTGGACATCCTTGTCCCACGGTACGCGTTAGTCTCTCAGAAAACTCATGTACTTGTACATGCGAGGCTGGCGCCCCATAAGATTGGCCAAGTAGTGATTCAGTAGCCCGCGCAATTCGCCCCTCGAACGCCGATCGATTGCTATTCCTTTGTTCATGCCATCATGTCCGGCTAGACGTCGCAGGATATCCAGCACTCCTTCGCTCAGGCTGACCACCTGCTTCTGCCCGCCGCGGCACCCGCGGCAAAGTACCCCGCCGGCCAATTGTCCGAACAACACACGTCCTTCGCCACCAACCAGTTTGCCACAAACGACGCATGTATCCAGCGACGGCAGGAATCCCAGCAGTCGCAGGGCTGTCACTTCGAACTGCAGTACCGTATCGGGAACTTCGCCCTCCCGGTCCAGACTCTCGAGTGTTCGTTCGGCTTCGTCGTACAAATCCGGATGGGGGTCGCCAAGGTCAGTCAAGTTCTGGAGCAACTCGGCCACGTAGTAGCCCGCGTAGAGACGAGACAGGTCGCGGGCCGCTGCGCGGAACCGTCGTTCGAGTTTGGCCTCGGTCAACAGATCGAGCGTGTCGGACGATTTCTGGATGAACACTATTCGACAGACGGCCAGCAGGTCAAGAGCAGACTCGAAAGGACCCTTGGGGCGGCGAGCCCCCTTAGCTAAAGCGCCTATCTTCCCAAAGTCCTTCGTGAACAGCGTGACGACGCAACTGCTTTCGCTGAAGTCGACCAAACGCAGGACGATCGCAGGCGTTTTTTCCGTGGCCATAATTATCGTTGAACTTGGACCGTCTCTCGTCGACGCTCGTCGACCGTCTCCAGTAGCACTCGCTCGACGCGTCGAGGCTTGGCTTCCAGTACCGTGATACGAACTCCATTGTGCTCGACAGATTCCCCCCGCTTGGGAATATGGCCCAATCGACTGACAAGGAAGCCGGCAATTGTGTAGTAGTCGTCGGATTCCGGCAGATCCACGGCCAAACACTCGTTGATCGTGTCCAGGTGCGTGACTCCGAGAACTTCTGACTTGGCCTCGTCCAGTTGGGTGATTTCCTCTTCCAACTCGTCGTCCGATTCGTCGACAATCTCGCCCACGATCTCTTCCAGCACGTCCTCGATCGTAACGACACCTTCGACCGCTCCATACTCGTCAACGACAATGGCCAGATGTTTGCGGTTTTCCAGAAAATCCTGAAGCAGATCGTCCTGCGGGATTGTTGACGGTATCAGCCACGGCTCTCGCAGCAATTCCCGCAACGACTTGCACGGCTGGTCGGACCCGTTCGCCAACTCTGGCAGCAAGTCCTTGACGTACAGCACGCCGACAATGTTGTCCAGAGCGCGTTCGTACACAGGAATCCGCGTGCGACCCGTTTCGGTGGCGAATCTCAGTACCTCCGCCCAGTCCAAGTCCACGTCCAGGGCGTCCACTTTCGAACGGGGTGTCATGATGTCCGAGACATCCGCGTCGCCCAATTCGATCACGCCTTCGATCATCTCGCGAGCGTCTGGCTCCAGCAGTCCCTCACGCTGGCCTGCCGTGACCATCGTAATAATCTCGTCTTCGAAGGCTTCTTCCTCTTCCTCTTTTTCCATCTTCTCCGGCTGACCGGCAAGACGCCAAAAAATCCAATGGACGATTTCCGAACCGATGGCCAGGGGCCGGAGGACTTGGTAGACAAGCCACCAAAGCCGCCATGTCTTGAGCAAGAACGCCGCCGACCAGTGCCGCACGACCGCCCACGGGATCCAGATGGTGATGACCAAAATCAGAATCAGGACGCCGACCGCCGCGGCGATTTCGCTGACGAGACCGTCCGCCTCCAAGGTCGCCCACAGCCCAACAGCGCTGAAACATAGGACGACCACACCGACAGCTTGCAGTTTTTCCGCGGCTAGCGCCACATCATCGTGCAAATCCAGAATCTGGCCGAACAGGTCGAGGCGTTTCCGCACGTGGCAAATGTCTTCCAGTTGCCGGTGCGAAAAATGACGCAGCGTCTTTGCGCCGATCGAGGCGATTATCGTCGTCAGCAATCCAATGGCGAACAAGCCGACCAGCATCAACTGTGTCACAGGGGGCCACCTCCTTGCTTCTGTTGGTCTGCGCCAGCACTGCCTTCAGCCGACTCCTGGTAGCGAGGAGCCAGTCCAAAACGGCCAAGGTAATGGCATTCGCGCGACCGCATCAAGTCCCGCGCTTCGATCGTGCCGTCTTCGTATCCCAATAGATGAAGCGTCCCGTGAATCACGTACAGCAGCAATTCATCCTCCACGGACCAGCCGTAGCGCGGCGCCGCGGCCGCTGCCGTTTCGGCACTGACAATCACTTCGCCTTCCAGATGGTTCGCCGAGCGTTCGAAGGGAAAGCTGAGTACGTCCGTAGGATAATCGTGCCCGAGATAGCGGCGGTTCAACTCGTGGATCGTTACGTCATCCACCACGGCGATGCTGGTCACGGCCTGTTCGATTCCCTCGTCGGCAACAATCATCTGCGCCGCGGAAATCAGCCGGTCCGCGTCGAACCGATGAGTCGATTGCCGATTAGCCAATTCGATTTCTAACATCTATTCCTTGCTTAGCAAAAAGGGGGCAGGTCCCTTTTGCCCGACGAACTTGTTTCACTCGCCGTCCTGCCCCAACGTCAAGCTGTCTGCTGATCGGGGTACTTGATCCGTCCGTGATACACCGCCGTCAGTGATTTGGCGAGGCTCTCCTCAACCGTGTTAAGTTCCTTAAGCGTCAACCCGCATTCCTCGAACTGCCCGTCCAGCAGGCGTTTCATGGCCATTTCGTGAACCAAGCTGTCGATCCGAGCCGGCGTCGGCTCGACGAGTGTTCGGCAGGCACCCTCCGCAGCGTCGGCCAGCATCATCACCGCGGTCTCGCGATTCTGCGGCTTCGGACCGGGATACCTGTAGCTGGTTTCGTCCACCTCGCCGCCGTTGGGATCCTCGTCGCGTCGCTTCTCCGCCTGCCTGTAGAAGTATTCGACCAATGTCGTGCCGTGGTGCTGTTCGACGAAATCGACAATCGACTTCGGTAGACGGTGCTGCCGTGCCAGGTCCGACCCGTCTTTTACGTGCGCGATGATCACCAAGGTGCTCATGGCGGGCATCAGTGACTCGTGCTGGCTGGCTTTCTCTCGCTGGTTCTCCACGAAATATGCCGGCTTCAAGATCTTGCCGATGTCATGGAAATAGCCTCCAACGCGCGTAAGCAGACCATTGGCGCCGATCGCCTCAGCCGCCGTCTCGGCAAGCGCTGCGACACTGATCGAGTGGTTGTACGTGCCGGGAGCGTGTTGGGAGAGTTTTTGCAGCAGGGGATGAGCGGCATCGCCCAATTCCAGCAGGCTGATGTCCGTCTGCACGTCGAACAACCGTTCGATGAATGGAAGCAGACCAGTCATCAGAAAACCAGCCAGCAGTACACAGCCGCCAAAAAACGCCGCACCCGATACCAGTCGGATCGCAAACGCGGTACGCGAGAACGCTTCGGCGCCGTCGCCTGGTGACAACGGAGTTGCGTGTGGAAAGCCGAACGCTTGCCCGGCCAGCGTGCCTACAGCAACGGCAGTAAGAAACGCTACCAGGCCGCCGCCGAGTCCCACATAGATCAGTTTCGTACGACTGCGAACGCGGTTCAGCATGAAGATCGGGCCAGCCACCGCGGCGCTGAGAATTACGAATTCGCCCAGACCTTGCCCCAGCCCCAACGTGATCACCAATGCCACGGCCACCGACAGCAGCAGAGCCAGTTCGCGGTTATGGGCAACGACTAATGTCATGCCGAACAGCACCAACGGGACACACTCCGCCCGCCATCCGTATCGGGACACGACCACCGACAAAACGGCGGTCACAGCGACGGCAGCCAGGATGGTTGCCAGCTTGCGAAGGTCCCGAACGATGCCCGGATGATGGGAAAAGAGATAACAGCCGCAGAGGAAGTACAACCCCACGTAAATTCCGAAGCTGGCCAGCGAGTAGGCCGACATTTCCCAAACAGATCGCTGGGAGTTGAACGCCACATGTTCCGCGTATAGCACGCGGATGTCGGGGACCGTCGAAAGCGGCCGCCCGCCCTCGGCGAGTTTGTCGTGTGGCTCGTACGTGTCGGTTTGCTGCTGTTCGTTTGGAACGTTGAACGAGACGCGGGAAGCGATATCGCGCGGTGGGATATAGCCGCTTCGGTAAGGAAACGGCGGCGCCCACGCGCCCATGACCGCCCACACAAGCACCGCCGCGGCAAGGCACATCACAATGCGCAGCAGAACACCACGTCGCCGAAGGTAATACAGCAAACGAGCCGTCCGCCCCGGAGGAAGCTGGACCGAGGCGACTCGATCCGAACGCGTCTTTACTTGATTGCCAGTGGACATTGTCGTTGGGGAGGCTGCCCGGAATCCCGGGGCGAGTCGAACGGCAGACGCAAATTCGCCCCTATTCGGTCCCTACGGCTCGCGCTGTCTCAACTCACCTCCCTTTTGTCGGCTCCTCATCGTAAGCACGAACGATCTCCTGCACCAGGCGGTGACGCACGATATCCGCCTTGGTCAAGTCTATGACGCAGACGCCTTTGATGTGGGCCAACCGCGCGAGCGCATCTTTCAGGCCGCTTCGCGCGCTCGCCGGCAAATCGCTCTGCGTCTTATCCCCAGCGACAACGATCTTGGAATCTGTTCCCATGCGAGTGAGAAACATCTTCATCTGAGCGACCGTCGTATTCTGCGCCTCGTCCAAAATAATGAACGCTTCGTTCAGCGTCCTACCACGCATGTATGCCAATGGCAAGACCTCAATAACGTCCAACTCCATGTGGCGTTTGATTTGTTCGTGGTCGATCATTTCGTGCAACGCATCCAGCAACGGCCGCAAATAGGGGTTGATCTTGGCCTGAAGATCGCCGGGAAGGTAGCCAAGGCTCTCGCCGGCTTCCACCGCGGGCCGGACCAATACGATTTTGCGAACCCTTTGATGCTTCATCGCCTCGACGGCCAACGCCACGGCCAGATACGTCTTGCCACTTCCGGCCGGACCGGTAGCGAACACTAAATCGTTCTTGCGAATCGCGTCGACGTACCTAGCCTGACCTGCCGTCTGCGGGCGAACAACTTTGCCCGCATGCATCACGTCGATTGTGGTTTGCTGCGGTTTCCGGACGCCGGTAACGCGGGATAAGACGTTGGACACGTCGTCGTCGGTCAACGGCCCTTGTCGCTCGGCCCGGTTCTTGAGCTGTTCGAGTGCTTCGGTCGCTTTGGAGACAGCCTCCTCCTCACCGGATACTCGAATCTGACCGTCACGGTGCGTGACGGTCACTCCCAGCGCTTCGCGAACAGCTCGCAGGTGTTGGTCTCGAGTCCCCAGCAGCGACAGGGCCAACTGGGCTTCGGTTAGCGAAATGGTTGCCTCGAACATTAACGCAAACGGCGGCTTTTGCGCCGCCGCCACAGGATGAAAATCCAACCTCGTATCTCAACTATACCTAATCCTGCGAGTTAGGGAACGGTCAGGCGCGCGGAATACGCGAAAAACAGCGAAAATGAAATTGGGCCACAAGTGGTGTGGCAGACACGACTTAGCGATCGCGAGGACCTCGTCGGGGCAGGCTAATCCGAGGTTGTCGGGGGCGGCTCGTACTCGAAGTCCTTCCATTTCATGGCTCGGCGGAATGGCTCGGCGCGAAGCACCGTCTCGCCGTTTTGGAAAAGACGCACCGTGCCAGTGGACTCGCTAACCACGACGGCGATGGCGCTGGTGTTCTTGCTGATGGCAGCCCCCGCCCAGTGGCGCGATCCTAGACCCTTTGACAAAGTCAAATTCGCGTGCAACGCGTCCACCAATTGGCAGGATTTCTCGACCGTGCTGTCCGGAGATACGATAAACGCGCCGTCCAGAGGAGCGATTTCCTTGACGGCCTCGCGCACGCGGGCATCCTCCAGGCTGCGTTCTTTGCGGTTGTAGCCCTTTACCGGATCAAAGCCCGCCGGATGACAATGCGCCAGCACTCGGCGCGTGTCGCCAACCACAAACATGGTCCCGACCGGTTTGCCCTCGCGGCCTTCTCGGCCGATCTCCAAGGCCAAATCCAGAACGGTCTTTAGCGTCTCAAGCGGGACGGTGGTTTCCAGCTTGCGCAGGTCCCTGGCGGTCAGACGGCCCAGGTGTTCCTCCAGATGGATGTAGCTGACCGAGTCGATTTTGCCTGCCTCGAAACCGCTATAGACGGCGATCACCTCGGCGCCGGGTAACAGAATCTCCTCGGCAACGCTTTCCAACAGCGCCTGCGTCAACTTCTCGAAAACCGGCGCATCTTCCTTCTCGATGACGACCGTGGCCAGACCGTGCTCGACCGCTCCCTCCAACTCCTCCGGCCTATCCGCCGCCACAAGAATCTTCTCGGTCCCGGCCCTCTCCCTCAATTTGGCCCAGTCCGTTGGCCCGTCCAGTACGACCATAATCGCATCGGCCTCGGCCGCCGCGCTCAACCGAACGGCCAAGTCATAGATGGTCGCGAATTGTTTGTTGAACTTCTGCGGCTTCATTTCTTAGACGGCCGTCGCGCCGGCTAGTCCAATAGGTTGATTGGCAAGGTCCTTTCCACGCGCTTGAGGCATATCCTAAGTAGTTGGGCAAAATAGGGCAATATCTACGGTGACACCGAAGCGCTTTGCGAAAGGACCAATTGGCCGTCGCCTTCGTCGGTCGGCTGACTAACCTTGTATTCGGCCAGTTGCTCCCTGCGTTTGCCCGGCTTCCCGCCAAAAACGTACTCGTCATACAGCGCCAACGCGTGCACCGCGTGCCCTTTGGGCCCAATTTCCCACTCGCGTTGGCGGTTCTCCCACATCAAGTCGGTCAGGAAACTGACTGCTTTGACGACTCGCGGATCGGTCAATTGGTCCTTGGGCAGCGAGAAGACCAGCCATTCCAGCGTATGGCCGGTGGTGTCGAACTTCCGCGGGATATCCCCCGAATTGGCGCGACCGCGGAACCAGTTGGTGCTAAAGCTACCGTCAGGATTCTGCAGCTTGAACGTGTACTCGCAGTAATCGTCGACGTATCTCTTCGCGCGGTACCACTGGCCGGTCATGGGTTTGCCGCTCTTGGCACGCTTTTTCACAGCAAAGCTGAAGCCCGTCATGCGATGGGTACCGCCGCAGCACGCGTCCAAGACGGATTGGGCCAGTTCCTCTTTGATCAATCGCGCGATGCTCCACGGTTCACCGTGTTGATTTTCCCAGGTCGTATCCGGGTCCAGGTAGTGAGAAATACCGATCAGTTTGAACGTCAGTTCCGTGCCGCTCTCGCACGTCAGTTGTTCGTGTTTCACCAGATCACTTACCTTCAGCCTATGCTCGCCGATCCAAAGCGGATAATCGAGCTTCACTCGCGACTGTGCGAGGATGCAAAGAAACTGTCCCTCGTGTCCCTGGTAGCCGGGCCCCATTCGCAGGCGTAATCGACCGTCCTCCACATACAGCAGCCGCATGCCGTTACAGGGCGCATTCCCGCACAACCACGAGATAGCATTAGCCTGCTTGTTGCCGGTGACTAGCGGCGTATCAACCCCAAAACCGACGACCGTGTGCATCACGCCCCAAGGGCTACGCCGCGCGGTGGTTTCAGGCCGATAGAAGTAGTATGCCAGGCAACGCCGCACGCGATCACGCAGTTCGGTCAACTCGGGCGACAGTTCGGATTCCGGCTCGTCAGAACCCGCCTCATCGGATGCCGGTTCTTGCTCCTCGACCTTAGATGAATCGTCGCTCTCGCCGTTTCCTGTCTCCGCGGCATCGTTTTGGGTGGCGGTTGACGAGTCGTCCGGCGGATCTGTCGCATCTTGCGAGAAAGCCACGCCTGTGACAAGAAGGCAGCCTAGCAAAGCGCAGAAAGATATTGTTGTTCGCATCGCGGGTCTCGATTTCGTAGGTGTCAATTAGAAAACAGGAACGCGTTCGGACAGGGCTGCGCGGTCGAACAAATCGTTCTGCATGGTTATCGGAATTCTAACGAATCGAGTTTATCAAGTGCGAGGAGTTTTTGGGGGTGTAAGGCGGAGATGAGGCGTGCCAGTACACGATCTACCGGTCAGCTAAATCGGGCGATTTCCCGACATGACTGTCAGAGTCGCCGGAAACGCCGGAATTAGAACAAATTGCGCAGACTCTCGGCGATAGACGGTGGGTCCGGCCTGCGGACCGGTTCCCCACGCACAAACTGCCGCCAGGCGGGTACGCTGTTGCCGAAGTCCTCGCCAGTCACCGCCCTCAGCGACTGGACCGCACGGTGCTGCAGCGCCGGATCAGCGTCATCCAAAGCCAGCCCGAGTGCACGAACAGCGGCCGGGTCGCTGAAATTGGCAAGCCCTCGCGTCGCGGCCATACGCACGTCCAAGTCGGTGTCGCTTCCGACGACCTGACTGAGCACCTGCAGCGCTTCCTGGTCTCCTCGATCCGCCCAAGCCTGACAGGCGGCGATGCGAACGCTCGGCTCGTTATCTTGAATCGCCCGTCCGAGTCCCTCCGCCGCAATCGGCGTCGAAAGCGACCCTAAGGTACGGACAGCCTCCCCCCGGTAAAGCGGGCTTGGGTCTTCGGCCAGCACTTGGTTCAACTGCTGCGCAACACGGGCCTGTTCCGCCTCATTCAATTGGTCAGCCCCGGTCCGTAGCGAAGTCAAATCCTCCAGCCGCGTATGAAACGTCGGGCCATGCTTCTCGTCCTCTTCCCACTGCTGGCGATACCAGAGACTGCGGGCCGGATTGTCCGCGCAGCCACAAACACAAATGGCGACGAGACACAACGCAAGAATCGAACGATATTTGCGACCGAAGAAGCGCATTGGAGGAGGCCACCGATATTGCGTTATGAAGGTAGAATCTGCCCTGGAAACCGATAGCGGCGGGACTTTAGCAGAACCATTCGAGGGCGACCAGATGGATTTGCACATGCGGCCTCGGCTTTTTCCTCGACGACGTGGAGCTGTACTATGGACGGTGAGCTGCCCGAGCAACTGATAAATCCCACGAACCCGGCAGTTGCATCATGATTTTGCCTTGTTCTCTTCGGGCAAGAAGATTGTCGGGCAAAATCATCGCAGGTCACACATGGGCCAAGTCAGTCCTTGATTCGTGACGGAACGAAGTCGCGGATTAGCCATAGGTGTGTTGCCTGTCTGCGCCAGTACGGGCCCAACATGAGATCGTAGGAACCGTCCGGCTTGACAGCGTCGGGGACGAAGGCGACGACGGCGCCTTCAGTCGCTTGGAGTTGCTGCTCGTCAGTCGCCTTCAGCGTCAAGACGGGACGCAACGACACTTCGCCCTCCGGCGATACCAAAACCCCGTAGAATGTAGCCATCGCCTTGTCTTCCCCCGAGGCGTACAGCATCAATCGGTCGTCTGGGGTGCGCAGGAAGCGGTACTTCGGCTTGTCGAATCGCCACACCGAAAGGCCCAGTCGTTTGGCGTCAATGAATCGCCTGCTGGCTATGTCGAAGGTCAGCAGGCACCCGTGTTGGTAGGTGATCAGGTAGCGTCGGTCGCGGCTGAACGCCTGGCCGTCGGCGGCCGATTGCCCGTCCACCACCACCTGACTGAACCCGAACAGATCACGCGGCGGGCCGCCGCGGGCGTAGTCGTAAAGGAAGACCTTCGCGTCTTTGTTGGCGGGCACTTCGCTTTCATCCATCTTGTTCAGGTAGCCCACGTCCGGCCTTCCGCCCAGGAGTGAAAACTCCTGCACGGGTACGCCGTCGGGGCGTTGGACCATGCGGCTGCGCAATTCCGTAGTGTGGTAGGCACGGCTCATCTTGCTCAGCTTGATGCACGTTCCCGGCCCTGGTAGCTCGAATGTCATCAGGCCACCCGAGTAGGCCGTGCCGGCGCGTGCGGCTGTATGAGTACCCGTGAAGAAGATGCGGTCATCCAGCCCGGGCATCAGGTAGCGATACCGCTTGATTCCGCCAACCGGGGCTCCGTCGAGTCGATCAAACTGAAGACGCGTATCGAACTGGTCCATTGTGAACGTCGATAGCGGCGTGCCGTCGACGCTGTAGCGCAGTCGCGTTAGCCCGGTGTAGCCGCCAATGTAAAGCGACCGCTCGTTGCCACGGCGTACCCACGTATGGCCGTAAGGGCCGAGCCCCAATCGCAACGGCAGGCTGACGGGAGATGCGCCTACGTCCAACCTCAGATATCGCTTGGCCACTTTGCCGCTTTCGGCCGTCGAGAGGTCGAGATCGGCCAGATAATAGCCATACTCGCCCACACCGAGCACGTGACCGGGTAGATCCGGAATGTGCGCGGCCATGTAACAGGGGGCCAGCGAGGGCCCGCGAAGCGAGCCAAGGACCTCGGCGAATCGATCCGGCTCGCGGCGCATGGCGGCGATCGCATCGTAACAGATCGTCAGCGATCCCTCGGGCTTTGCCTCTGTGGTGCCCGTGAGCAATGTATTGAGCTTTGTGCGATCGGTCAGCAGCACACCGTAGTTCCACCAGTCGATGCGGCCGCTCGCGACGGTGGTGAAGCGGGCCGACTTGCGCACTTCGCGGATCTTGCCATGCCGCGCGTTCATCTCTTCGACCGTGCCAAAGTCGACAGTGTCGCCTCGCTCGTCCAAATCCAAACGCCACGGACCGCCTCGGGCGCCCGGATAGCTGCTGACGAACAGGCTGTTCTCGTAGTACCGGGGTGCGTGAAGCTTGCGGCCCGCATCGCCCTCCACAGGCCAAGAATCGTAGAACGAGTGTTTGGCCGTGGGCCAAGAGCCGACGTGAAAGCGAAGCCCTGCTTTGAATTTTTCGGGATCTTCCCAGTTGTCCAATGGGATGGAGTAGATGGCCGACCACATGGTGCTGCCATACACTCCGTTGCGAGTCGGCAGAAAGAACAACCTTCGACCGCTCAGGCAGATCAGCTTGTAGCTGTCCCAAATGGCCGTCTTGCCGCGGATGGCCTCGGGCATCTCGTCTCGCTGGGGCAGCGACTGTTTGAAGTAGGCATCCAGATCCATCGGCGGCGTCTCGAACACAGCCTTCTTCACGTTGAAACGTACGACCATCGACGGAACCGTGGCGTAGTAGAGGTTGCCATCGTCATCGACTTGCACGCTGAACGAGAGTTGGCCCAACCCTCCGGCCCCCTGGCCAAGTATGTTCTGCCCGCCAGGCCGGTTGGCTGGCCAGGTCTGATCGCTGGCGTGAATCTTCATCTCCTCAGGCGGCACCGCGATGGTTGCATCCCCTTGCCCTTCGAGCCATTCGGATCGAAGCGGCACCTCGGCAAGGTAGTG
>JADHUC010000205.1 GCA_016784735.1 Pirellulaceae bacterium
TTCTTGTGGCCAAGCGGTACCATCTGGTGAACCCGCAAGATACTCCGGAGCACGTGATCGAGCAATACAAGGACGAGGATCTTGCAGCTATGAGGGACGGCTGCTTCTTTGCTCGCAACCCTTTAGAGCAAAGCCAATCCATTGAGGTGGTGAAACTGCGTTTCGATCAGGGCATGCTAGGTCTGTTCAAGATCCTTGATACAGGACCGGCTGACACGCCAGTCGGGTTGAAGGACTTTGACCGGGCCATTCTGGCCATTGTGCACCAGGTGCGACCTGATTTGCTACCCGAATCGCGTGGCTGAGCCGAGGGGTGTGAGAAGTGTCAACAAAGCAACCTGGCTGGCATGGTTCCTACAGTTTCGATGCGTCGGTGTTGTCGACATGTGCGATGTGCAGAAAATCGCTGGGGCGCTCAGGTCACGCCCACCTGGGTTAGCAAGGCGTGCCGAAATACGGGATATCACCATTTCGGCCGCGCGTACTGCGTGGGGCATCATCGGTGTCGCGGGTCAAATTGACTCTGCTTCGGTGTGCCGATCCGAAGCGGATTGGCAACTGCCTGTTTCGTGCGTCACGTTCAAACTGAGCTGCCCCAATCGACAAAGGGATGCGTCTCGAATAACCGAAATAGCGCGCTCGCAACCGGTGAAAATCGAGACAGGTCGCCGCCCGACAGAGTTATGAGGCTGTCTCGCAGACTGTGGGCATTTGGCACAAAGGCTGAATGCAATATAGGGCCGTCATCTCTTGCGGTTTCATTGGGTCGAACCGTCGGGCGATGTGTCCCCGCTCGACGCCCGCTCTTTGGGCACGTTTTCCGCCGACACTTCCTTGACGCTCGAGTCCGCGTAGACTACTCGGTACTTATCGCTTTCGGCCGGCTTGTACCAAAAGATGGGCGTATCAGCATGCAGCACCTGGGACGCTTGAGCGGCGAGCCCATAGCCTCACTCAATTCTTGCAGTGGCTTGGCCCGCAAGCCATGCCACAAGGTCTGGCCAAACTGAACAGCGAGAAAGTCGAGCAGTTCTCCCTGTCTTACGCTCAAGAGGATCGGCCGCTCGGCACGCCACTCCATGCAGTCGGCCTTGCGGACCTTCTTCCGGTTTTGTTCGCATCAGGGCTATATCCGGCAACCTTTGGACCGGGCGGTGCCCACGCTCCGAACCTACAAGCTGGCCACCGTTCCACGTGGCCTGACCGATCAACAGGCCCAGCAGACGCTTCGGAGTGTGAACCGCAAGACCCGCGCGGGTCGGCGCAATTTCGCGATCCTTCAGTTGCTGTACACCTACGGAGTGCGAGGCGGTCAAGTTCGGCAGTCGGAACAAGCGACAGCTGCCCTACCTGAGCCCGGTGACAACTGTCCATAGTGCCAAGACGGGCGAATAGTTGCCTAGCAGCAGGTGATTTCTACGAGACTTTGCGTACCTTTATGTAGAAATACCCAGAGTTCAAGGAAGCCGCTGAGAAAGGCGAGAACGCTGATTTCGCTCGGATCGTCGGGACCACAGGAAGGGCGGACCGGCTGGCCATCATCTACGACACGGCTCGATAAGCTTTCTGTCCAAGAGCTTCACGACATCAACCCGGGCGGCCGCGTGCGTTCGCCATTGGTTGCGCGCTTTCGGGGAAAGAAGACAGAGCAGGAGTTCCTGTTCATGGTCAACCACCTCTACCGCGGCAGCGCGAGCGGCCCACACACGCGGTCCAAGAAGCTGAACCAGTGGGCGAGGTCGCAGGACGTGCCAGTGATCGCCGTAGGCGACTACAACTTCGATTGCGATTATCCCAAAGGAATTGGGAGACGTTCGAAACGACGGTCTGACACGGATTCTCATCAACAGTGGCCACGGCAAAGTCGAGTACCTCCATCGTGACGAAGCGTGGGAGAAAAGCGTGATTGACGGCACGATCCAGCGGGGAGACATTCTCGTGACACATTTGAAGTCGGACGGGCGATACCGATTCTGCCCTACAGGATCCAGGGGCTGCGCATGGGGCGAGATAGGAGGCGGTTGGCTGCTTCGTCGTTGAGGAATTGCTCTTTGGCGGGGTCCCAGTGGAGCTTGCGGCCTGTGCGGATGGCGATGTCGTCGAGGTGACAGATCGTGTCAGAGCGCACGGCCGCCTCGATCGGCGAAACGGTTTGCAGGCGATTCTTGACGCATTCGAGGAAGTTCCGCTTGTGATGGTTGCTCACGGGCAGCCGGATATCATCTAAGCTGAAGGTTTCCTGGAGCAGCGACTTCGGAGACGCGTCGATCCCGCCTCGCGAGACCAGGACCCACCCGTCGGTGCCGAGAAGGAGCACTCCACAACCTCGATGTACCAGCGTACGGTTCTCGAACTGTGGGAACTCGCGTATGGTGTGCTTAGCGTCGATGTGCAGCATCTTGACGCCGTTGGCGTACATGTGCTCGACACGCCAGGTCAGCGCCGTGTCACACAGCCCGTCCTCGGGCAGCACGCCCGTGCCCTCGATCTCGAGCGGACCCGTATCGTCGGTGCCGTTGGCCCATTGGGCGATGTCGATGTGGTGGATGCCCCAGGCGCCGCTGAGGCATCCGAGACCGTAGTCGTGAATGTGCATCCAGTAGCCCGGCGTGCCCTCCGCCCGCGAGGCCGATCGCTGGAAGGTGTAGGGCGCCCAGGGGGCCGGGCCCAGCCACGTGTCGTAGTCGAATACCTTCGGGTCGGGCTCCGGCTGTATTGGCTGATTCGGAAAAGTCAGGCCGGGCAGCGACCCGACCACGATGGTGTGCAGCTTGCCGAGTTGGCTGTTTCTGGCCAGTTCACATGCCAATCGGAAAGCCTGGCTGGACCGCTGCTGCGTCCCGAATTGAAAGACCACGCCGTACCGGTTCACGGCCGCTCGAAGGGCCTTGGCCGCCGCGACATGCACGTCGACGGGCTTTTCCAGGTACATATCCTTGCCGTTCTTGGCCGCTTCAATGCCGATCAGTGCGTGCCAGTGGTCGGGCGTCGCGACACAGACCGCGTCGATATCCGGCCGGGTCAACAGCTCGCGAAAATCGTGGTATGTGGCACAGTCCTGGCTGCCGTACTTCCGGTCGACGGCCAGCTTGGCCTTCTGCCGGAAGGACTGACGAAGGTCGCACACGGCCGTGAGCTGCACGTCTTCCTGCCCCAGCCATCCCCGCACATGGCCGCCGCCCATGCTGCCAACCCCGATACAGCCCAGAACGATCTTCTCGCTGGGGACCGTAGCGCCGCCGGCGCCCAACACATGGGCCGGAACGAAGTATGGCACGGCTGCCAGAGTGATACCCGTCTTGAGAAACTCACGACGTGTCGTTGTGCTGCTCACGTAAGGTTAACCTCCTGCCTACTTAGACACAAACTCATCACACGAGACTGCTCGCTGGACAGTTGCCCATTGCTCGCCGTCGAGTCGTGTGTAAGGACTACCCAGTGCCGGAAAGCTCCGGTCGTTGCGGAATACAAACAAGCATTCCACGCTCCGAGGATAGCCCATGGATGTCGAGCTTTACTCGATTATACCGAGCCTGCGGGTGACGAGCATCATTCGCGCACTACCGTTTTACGAAACGCTAGGTTTCAAACTCGTGTTTGCCTTCGCCGGCTCGGAACATTCAGATACGGTGACCGACCAATCACATTTCGCTCGGCTCGACGCGGAAGCCACGCACCCACTGAGCATCTTCCTTGAGACGAGGCGCGGCTCGACGGGTGGCTGCATTCACATCATGGCGGGAGCACCCGAAAACGTCGACAGGCTGGCCGCGCGCCTTCGAGCCGCCGGCGTCGTGCTGGAACTCGAACCTACGAATATGCCGTGGGGTATGCGTGAAATGCACACGGCGGATCCGGACGGCAACCTCATTGTTATCGGGGGCTTGCTTGCGGAGTGACGGTTGGCGGCGGAAACTGATTCCCACCCGACCGATTATCGCGGCGAGTTCCTGGGTCGGAACCAACACATGGCTCCCTCGGTCACATCCATCGATGCGTCGAAAGGGCAGGAACGATAAGGAGCGAAGTACATCCGGAAAACACTCGGATGCCGGCGCGTCCGAAGACCATCGAGGAGAATCGTTACGCGGAAACGCATTCCCACCCAGAATTGCATGTCAGTGGCTTGAGATACTGCCACGGTGCGCTTTGAGAAGGACCGACTGCTTGAGAGGCAGGTCCGTCGACGTCGGAAGCTCTGGCGATCAAGAAGGCAAGCCAAAGTTGACGGACAACGGATGATCGGTCATAAACACTTTCCATGCTGAGGACGACGATGAACCGTATTGCCCAAGAGAAGAAGCTCTAAGCAGGTTGGGCTCACCTACGACATTGATCAAAATCAATACGAGGAACAACACAATGCAGTATTTCATTACTCTCACCGGAACATTCAGCATTGCTCTATTGACGCTGAATACGGCTGGGGTCCAGCCCCAGTGTGTTGCCGCTGACGGTCAGATTGTGGTTCGCATTGTGGATGGTGACGGCAATGTCACGCCGGCTCGGGCGTGAGAGTCACATTCGCGGACGTGCCTGGATTCACGTGCGAGATGTGGTGTTATGAGTCCAGTCCGAATTTCGACGTATGGGAGGACGGCGAACAGGTAAGGCGGGACACTTTCACGCTGCTCGATTTCCGTGAGCTTCAGCAGGGCGGGCTTCAAATGCGCCACCGGGTCGGACACAGCCCTGACCGGTTTACTACTCCGGTCATCGGCGTTGTCTCACGCGACGGGAAGTATCTCGCGGCGGTGGCCAATGATTCGGCAGGGCTGATGTGGCGGGCGTATTTCCACTGCGTACACAACAACCCGAATTGGATGCCGGCGAACGAACCCTCGGCCCAGCAGCAATGGCGAATGAAGGTCTACGTGATGAAAAACGACCCCAACGCCCTGCTGGCCCGCGTGGCCAAGGATTTTCCCAACGCAGCTCAACTCCGACAGAAAACTCTTGCAAGGTAGGCGACGTGTCTCATTCTTGCGCGGTCTGTCGCCCGCATTGCCATTGACATACACGACGCTCAAGCGTTGGGGCGTCAGCTCACTGCCCAGACACTACATCAGTCTCGAGCGGAGTAGAATACACCCGATTTCTCTGCTACAGTCTCATTTTGGCTTGATCTCAGAAAATGGGTATCCATTCACCTCGCGGTCGCATCGAGCTGGAACGACGGGCCTCATGACAACGTCGACGCGTCCACTCTCAGGAGAACACATGAAACGCATCCGCATCACGCAGACCGACTGCAACTTTGAGCGTGATCCGTTCATTCGCCCCTTCGGCTTTAAGGGCGGGTACGTCCACGGCGCGTGGCAGACCGTGGTGGGCCTGCGCAGCCAGGAAGGACATCTGGGCTTGGGATTGGGGGCCCAGTCGATCCTGTGGTCCGACGCATCGGTCTTTGCCGCCCACAGCGAAGCCGGCGGACATGCCGTGATGTTCGCCATGAGCGAATACGCGCTGCATCTGCTCGACGGCATGGAGTTCACCTCGCCGATCGAGGTCGTCGACGAGATCCTGCCCAAAGTACACGCCTACGGCAAGGCCGTCAGCGGCAATCCCGACCTGCGTCTGACGTTCTCCCTAAACGCGCTGGTGTCGGTCGATAACGCGTTGTGGCAACTGTTCGCCCAGGAGAACGGAATCGACGATTTCGACGAGATGGTGCCCGAGCCGTATCGGCCCGCGCTGGCCCACAAGCATCGCGAACTCGCGTGTATCCCGCTGATGACCTACGCCATCCCGATCGACGAGGTAGTCTCGGAGGTCGACGCGGGCTACTTCTTCCTCAAGGTCAAGATCGGGGCCGACCCTGACGGCGATGGCGACCAGGACAAGATGTTGGCATGGGACATGGCGCGGCTCGAAGAAATCCACAAAGCGGTCGGTGGGAAGCGGATCCCGCATACCGAAGACGGCAAGATCCCCTACTACTTCGACGCCAACGGGCGATACGACACCAAAGACCGGCTCAGGCGGCTCATCGACCGTGCAGAGAAGATCGGCGCACGCGAGCAGATCATGATCATCGAGGAGCCGTTCCCTGAGGAGTACCACGAAGACGTGGGCGACCTGGGTGTTCGGATCGCGGCGGACGAGAGTGCCCACTCCGACAAGGACGCGGCCGAGCGGATCCAGATGGGCTACGGTGCGATCGCGTTGAAGCCGATCGCCAAGACCATGAGCATCTCGCTGAAGATGGCGCAGTTGGCACACGAGGCGAACGTGCCGTGTTTCTGTGCCGATCTGACCGTGCCGCCGATCCTGGTGGACTGGAACAAGTGCGTCGCGTGCCGCCTGGCCCCGCTGCCGGGCATGAAGATCGGCGTGGTAGAGACGAACGGGCACCAGAACTACAGCCAATGGGCCGCGTTGCAGACCTATCACCCTTGCCATGGGGCCCCATGGATGGCCGTCACCGACGGGCTGTTCCACCTGGACGACGACTTCTACGCTCGAAGCGGCGGCATCTTCGACGCCAGCGAGCACTACGCATCGCTCATCAAGGCGTGATTGACGGGTCCGCGAGCGGCCAGTTGATCAAGATGAGGAGTGATGCCCTGGATCGTGCATCCCGTCACTCCCAACGATCCGTACCCCAGATCATCAGCCGTCAAGAGCAACACGTTCGGCCTACCCGCGTCCGGGACGATAGGCTCGCCCGCGAACACCGTTCGTGCCGCTGGGACGAAACCGATTTGAACGGACGCGAAGAGGATAACTAGATTCTTCATAGTCAACCCAATGCTTGAAGTGGGCTTTGGCACCGTGCGTGGGAAGTCAACTGCCCGGATTGCTGATGCAGTCCTGGGGCAGGTAGACGGTACAGGCGTTATTGTTGACGATTTGGGCCGCATTGCCGAGACTGTCGTCACGTCACGTACCCGCGAGTCGCCCGTGGTGGTGGCTTCCAGCCGCCACTATCCGTCAAAGCAGGACAGGTTTCGCTTACGTATAGCCGATCAACTCGCGCAGTTCTTTGATGTGCTCCTGGCCGACGTCTCTCGGTGTGACGCGGTGTTGTCCGCATAGCGCCGCGGCGTATCCGGTGGCAATGCCCATTTGCCCACACGTTTTCATCACGCGAGGTCCACACAGGCCGATGTGAGAGCAACTGAAGCAGCGTCCGGCCATCATCAGGTTGCTGACGTTTTTGGAATACAGGCTGCGGAAGGGAATGTAGTAGGTGCCTCCCGTATCGTGAAAAAGTGCCTTCGAGAGGAAGTCCGACGGAGAGCCGGTCAGTACTAGCTGATAGTGGGAGTCCACATCGCGGACCTCTTCCACGACGGCATCGTCAAACTGGCGCCGCTCGATCATGTCACGCATCGTGTAAATGTAATCGCCCATCAGCCGTCGCGATTCCCGTTTGCCCGCAACGTAAGCCACCCACTTGAGCGCGACCTTGGTATGCTTCGGATCTTTCTTCGCATTGGCGAACGAGCCGTAGATGGCGCGCAACACGTGGTCGCGAATCTGTTCGGCATCGTCGACCTGGTTAAGATCGTTGTCGGAATACTCCCAATACCATTCGCCATTGATTGCACTGTGTTCCTTCGCCACAGGCATCGCCCAAGGCACGTCGGGGAAGCTCGACCGTTCGTCAGTCTTTTCCGAGTTCCACAGCACACTGCTGCCCATGACGCGGTTGTCGGGAGTCTCCGGGCTCCACAGGTCGCCGTGTTTCTCCCATGCTTCTCCGAACTCGCTGTGGGCCTCACGTCCATAGCGATAGTCGGCCCCGGACCAGTAGCCAAGCCAGCCATCGCCCGTGGCATCGATGAAGACCGGAGCCCGGAATCGGCGGATGATCCCAGTGGGCACCTCCCGTGCTTCCACACTGGCGATTCGGTCGCCGACCTTTTCCAGGCCGATTGCCATGTGATGGGCAAAGAGATCGACCTCCGAGGCGGCCATCGTCGCTTCGCGTTTCTTCTGAGCTTCGATCGCATCTGCGTGCCCGTTCGGATAGTGGGGCGTGTCGATGGTCCCCAGAATCGCGGACCCTTTGCCGGGAATGCCGATCGTATGGACGCGAACTTCCTGACTGGCATTGCCCCCGAATAGCGGACGGTCTTGGATCAGAGCGACCTTGAGCCCCTGGTACTTCGCGGCGAGCGCGGCACCGCACCCGGCAATTCCACCGCCCACAATGACGACGTCAAACTTCTGCTCCTCGATCTCCTTACCAGCGCGCCTACCGAGACGATCCTTCCAGGCGGCCAATTCGACGAGATTGTCGTTAGGGAGAACAGGCGAAGCTTCCTTCGAGAAGAATATCGCATCACAACGACCATCGAAGCCGGTCAGGTCTTTCAGTTCCACCTTGATCTCGCCCGGCGACGAGACTTCGACGGCACCGCCTGCTTGCCAATGCCACCTTTCGCCTTCCGTACCGAATTCTGGTTTCAGCGGCACCCCGTCCACGAGCACTCTGAAACGACCGGGCGCCTGCCAGTCGCCCGGGCACCAATCCCGAGTCCGCACCCAAACATGCCATTTGCCCGACTGGCGAATCTTGACCGTGGTTGAGGCATTGTCGACGGGTTTTCCCATGCCGTGCGCAAGCAGATAACAACCACCCATCTGTTGGTAGTGCTGCGTATCCAGTTTCCACCCGCCCGGTTTCGCAAACGAAGCAGCTTCCACCAGGACACCGGAAGTCGCCGTCGCCGCCTTCCCGACTCCAAAGGCGTAGGGCAAGGAAACTGTCGAACTCAGGCTAACGCCGCCAACAACACGAATAAACGTTCTTCGGTTCATGCTCATGTTCATTCTCCTAGTCGATCTTGACGAGCGGCCCAGGCGCATCCGCGCCGATACATCTCCGCCACGTTCTTCGCCTTGAATGCGACCGGATCATGTCCCAGGGCGCAGTGGAATACGCGTCCCTTGCCGCAGTCGAGTACGAACGCCATGGGGTACGTTTTGCCGTCTCTCGATACGGCCGTCGCGAGCACTTGGATCGGGACGTCGCCGATCAGGCAGGTATACAGTTCGTCCGTCGTCTCGAAGTCGTCCAAGCCCCGCGTGATTGCGTGGGCGACGTCCGTGATGTTGACGGTGAACTTTCCGCGCGGATCGTGCTGATGACGACCGGCCGGTATGTTCGTCTTCCCCATCCAAACGCGACCGGCGAGTTGCTCGAAGTCGTCACGAAACTCTTGGAACGCGCCGCACGCGAAGTGGACCATCACAAGGCCACCGCCGTTTTCGACGTATTTCTTCATGTTGTCGAACGCGGCGCGTCCCGGAACTCCCTCGTCGCTGCTCTGAAAGTGCATGATCACCGCGTCGTACGGACTCAAGTCGAGATCACCCAGTTTCATGATGTCTTCAAACACATCGACCGACAGTCGACGGTCTTTCTCCACAAGCTCCTTGATCACAGGCGCCGTTGTGCGCCAGTTGTGGTACTCGACGCCCGTGGCGATCAGGATTTTCGCGGTCTTCTCCGAGGCCTCCTCGGCCATCGCGTTCGAAGCCAACGAGACCGGCATGGCGACACAAAACAGCACGAAACATGGCAACACATTTTGAGATCTCATCATTGTTCAGCCTTTCACTTGGTTTACGGCATTGTCAGGAATCCACTTTGTTTCGTCGCGCCAACGCTTGACCTTCCAAGCCTCTGCGGCGCTTTTGATGTGCGCCTCGGTGCGTCCGTCGAGCGGCCAGTTGGGATCGGGACGATGGGCCTCGTCAAAGATCTTCTGTGCCTTCTCGATGAGGTCGGGACGGGACTTGGCCAGATCGTTCGACTCGGCAGAATCCTCGGTCAAGTCATAGATTTCGATGGACTTGTCGATGCCGTTGCGAACCGCTTTCCAGTTGCCAAATCGCGCGGCTTGAACTGGTTTGTTGCCCCGATGTAGTTCCCAGTAGAAATAGTCCCGCTTTGGCGCGTCGCCACCTTTCAAAAACTCAACCAGAGACATGCCGTCCGTTTCGTACCCTTCCGGAGGCGTGGCTCCGCTCAACTCGACAAACGTCGGCATGAGATCCCAAAACGCCCAGGGCTGTGCGTCCACGCGGCCCGCCGGAACCGTACCCGGCCACCAGGCGAATGCGGCTTGCCGAAGCGCGCCTTCATACATGCCCCGTTTGAATCCGCGAAGACCATTGCTCGCTTGATCGAACACCCTTCCGATTTCGGACTGCGGGTTGAATGACGAGCCATTGTCACCAGAGAAAACAACCAGCGTGTTTTCCGCGATACCGAGTTCGCGAAGCGTGTCAACCAATTCTCCCATATCCGAATCGACTCGGGTAACCTGCGCGGCGTACGCCTTCTGCTTGTCCGTCCATGGCTTGTCGCGGTAAATCCCGTAGTCGTCTATTTCATGCCGGCCATGAGGCAGCGTGATGGCATAGAAAAGCAGAAATGGCCGATCGGCATGATTGCGAACCCATTTGATCATGTCGTTCTGGATGAGTTCCTGCGCGTAGGTTTCGCCAACCGTCTGGCCATCGTTCCCAGGCAACACGATCGGTTGAGCATCGTCGTACAGATACGTCGGAAAGTAGGAATGTGCGTGACGCTGGCAGTTGTAGCCGAAGAAGTGATCGACGCCCTGATTCAGCGGGCTGCCGCTGGAATCGAAGAAACCCATACCCCATTTGCCAAAGGTTGCGGTTGAGTAGCCGGCACTCTTGGCGACTTCCGCAATCGTGACCGTTTTGTCCGGCAGCGGCAGTTGTCCTTCGGGAGGAACTTCGTAGTTGCCGCGGACCGGACAGTGGCCGGTGTGTAAGCCGGTGAAGAACGAAGATCGACTGGGGGCACAAACACTAGTGCCACAATACGCCTGAAGATAACGCGTTCCCTCGGCGGCCATTCGATCAAGTCGCGGCGTCTTGATCAGCTTCTGACCGTAGCATCCGAGGTCGCCTTGCGCAATGTCGTCGCTGAGCACAAAAATAAAGTTCGGCCTTTTCCAATCACTTTTCGACGAATCGCCGTAGACCGGGCAAGTCGCGAGAAACGCAGATGCGATCCACAAACAGAACTTGACTCGTGGCTGTGGCATTGTTCTTCCTTGGTTGAGTCGATCAACAGGGTTTGGGACGAAGATTCAGTTGGAAACGTGCGGTTGTGAAGGAGGTGGTTATAAATGGGGGGTTATAAATGAAGAGGTTGTGAATCCAGCCGTGATATTCCTGGAGCCCGATCTCGCACGGCAGCAGTTGTTTCAATTCTCTTGCTCTCTGCTCCTATCTATAACCCTCGCATTTATAACCCCATATGCATGGGCACCGCCAGCCTGTTACCCAATGTTGAACGACGGGTCGGCCCAAATCGTCCCTGCGTCACTCCATCGATCAGACCCACAGGCTGATCGTAGCGCGATCCGGCGGCAGCGACGCGGTCGGCTAGTTTCTTCGGCGGAGCGATGATCAGCGGCACCTTGGTGGAACGTTCCCATCCGGTCCACTTGCCCCAATGCTGTTTCTCGCCGAGAGGCCAGCCGATCCAAGTTCGGAGTCAGGGCCTGCGAATGCCTTTTCATACAGCCAATCCAGTCATTCAGATCGTCGACCGCAATGAACAGGATATTGGGCTTCTATGCTGACTGCGCAGTTGCTTGGTTCCGTTGGCTTGAAATCTCATCGCTTCGCCCGCTTGTTGCGGCGGCTTCGCGTTCGGATCCGTCGTGAAGAGGATCGCGTCGCAGCGACCATCGAAGCCCGTGAGGTCATCGAGTTCGATGCTCACTTTCTGCCCGCCGATCTCGACCGTACCGCCGTCTTGCCAGATCCATTTACCATCGCCTTTCGTCCCGAATGTCTCGTCCAACGGTTCGTCGTTGATCAACACGCGGAACTGTCCGGGTGCCCATTCGGGTTCGGCCACCCAGTCCTTCGTTCGCACCCAGACGCGATAGTTTCCGTCCGCGGGAAACTCGACAGTGGCCTTAGCGTTCGAGCATGGTTTGCCCAAGCCGTGAGCCAGGAGATACGACGATCCCATCACGTCGATGAATTGCTGGTCCACGACCCAGCCACCACGTTCCGGGAAGCTCTCGACTTCGACCAAAAGTGACTCGGCTTCCTCACCCCTTGCCGCCTGCAGCATCAATCCGAGCCCCAGCGAAAGGAGAACCGCCATGGTTCTCAGGGACATCGGCACTGGGCCGGCAGCTTTCGGGCAAAACGATGATCCATCTCGTGTCATGGAATACTCCTTAACGTGCATGTTGCGATCATCGGAACTTCACCTTTTTCGCAGTGAATACCGTGGGCTGCTGCAAGTGTGAACCCGTCGTGATCTCCAGATCGTAGGCTCGGCCGGCCTTGAATTGCTCGGGGAGAGTCACATCGATGCTTGCCTTGCTGTATGGTTGCAGGGCCGGGCAAGCCGCGGTCACGGGGGACGTGTCGGGCACCTCGATTTGAATCTCTGACGGCTCAGATGCCACTTGGCCATGGTTGGAGACTTCGATTTTCAACACGTATTTCCCCTCCAGCTTGATTACTTCTGGGCGACGCACGCTCAGTATCGGCTCGCTGTAATCGACCCACGGGAGTCGGCAGTAACCGAAGAGCAATTTGCCGTTCGACGTTCGGCCCAAGAGTTTGCCTGTGAAGTTGTGATCCGCGAAACCGCTTCCTTTGCCTGAGAATACGGCAATCAGGTCCTTGCCGTCCTGCTCGGTTTTCAACAGTTGAGAGCCACGCCCAAAGTCGACTTCTTCCGGTGCACCGAATCGCAGGGAATCCAGGTCGATATCCTTGTGCGGATCAAAGTCGGGCTCCGCAGCGATTCTCAACCGAATCTCGTTCGTGTCTTCGGCAATTTGCTCGTCGCCGAGGAGCGTCAGAAGACGGCCGGTGGCTAAAGGTATGGAGATGTTCTTGGAACTGTGGATGTCATTCGGTTTGTCTTCCCACTTGCTGTAGTCGATCACG
Source organism: Pirellulaceae bacterium (assembly GCA_016784735.1). Lineage (GTDB taxonomy): Bacteria > Planctomycetota > Planctomycetia > Pirellulales > Pirellulaceae > JADHUC01. The sequence continues at coordinate 12,916 of JADHUC010000205.1, forward strand.
GCGAAGTTCGCCTGGATTGCGCGCCCATGCTGATCCAGGAACATCTTGACGCGTTCGTACTTGTACCATTCGTCCTCCTTTCCATCCTCGGACACGGCGATGCCGGGCATGTAGGCTTCTCCCGCGTCGACCTTCCAATGCACGCCATCCTTAGATCGAAGGTGATAGGCAATGCGACCATGCCAGTCGTTGACGATCATGTGATATTGGACCTTGGTTCTCCAAAGCACAGGATCTTCGAACCGACCTTTTACTTTGGGGTAATTGCTTCCTTGCGTCACCTGTTCCCACGCGGAGAGCCCATCGCGGCTAACCCACATCCCGCCTCCCCGGTTGACCATCAAGTACGAACCGTCCTCGCGTTGTGAGAAGCTCATATTGGACAGATTCGCGACGATCTTGCGATCCCGGAGGTCAAACTCGAACTCTTTCTTTTCCCAGGGCCCCGCAATCGTAGTGCCTAGGTAGTAGACTCCCATCACGTAGCAAACGTAACGGCCGTCTTTCAACTGATAAACTTCCGGGTTATGCCCCGGGCCGATGACTTCCGCAACTTTGTAAGGGCCGAGGCGGTTTTTCGAAACGGCTCGCACCACCTCGGACTGGTGCCAGGCCATGTGGCCCTTGGGGGAATCTTCCCGCCAGCGGCAGACGAGCAGGTGATAGGTCTGATCGTTCCCTTGAACGATGTTCCCGCCCCAATAAGACCATTCGGCTTCTTCGATGCCGTTCAGCACATCTCGCGGCTTGACCGCATCCACACCCCATGTGTCGCCTGTGCGCGGGCCAAGCAGCGGCATCGGTTCAAAGCGATCCATGAAACGGCCGCCGAAAGCCAGGTCTTTCCAGGCGGCTGGCCGCACAACATCTTCGTGTTGTGCATGCACCGTAGTTATTAGTCCGGCTGAAAGACTCAGCGCGAGCAGGGCCTTCTTCAAAGTGTTGGTGGACATTCCAGTGCGTTCCTTTCTTAATCTCTGCTGCCTGTCATCTGTTTATTCGGCATACGAAAGTCGAGGCGAATGCACGCACTTGTTTCACACGGACCTTGAGGTCATAGTATCGGAGTAGCGTCGTGCCCGAAAGGGCCACGCCGCTGACGATCTTCTTTCGGAATACTCACCGCCGCGAAACTTCGATTTGTCCGCTGTCACTGCTATGTCGCCGTCGAGAATAATCTGTTCGTATGTGGTTGTTGCGAGCGTTGCGGCGGCGATCGGTTCGCCGGTCATGGCCGGGCGGATTGTGAACGGTGATTTCGAAGCGGTCACCGGGGGAGAATTGGATTCGTGGACGTCCAGTCCTGGTTCGGGGGTCGCTTCCGCGTCGGTGGCACCTACCGTTGTTGGCGGGAAACACAGCGCGAAGTTGGCGGCTGGTGGCGGCCTTCTTTGGCAGACGGTCAGTACCGACGGCATTCGTCACTTCGCAATAGAGATGGACTTCGCCGTATTGGACACCGCTTCGACGGACGTCAGATCGTTCAGTGTGGTTACGTATTCGACGGCGGGCGGCTCCCACAACGGGTCCGACAATATCGACAGCATTCGCGTCTATACGACCGCTGCCAATCGGCAGGAAATCCAGATCTACGACAAGGGTGGGTTTCAGAACACCGGCCTGTTCGCCAAGGCAACTGCCGACATCAAGGGAGACCTGCGATTTGATGACGGCGAGACTCCGGTGGTCAACCACTTGAAGATCGTTGGAACAGGGTATGGTACCGCGAGTCAGGCCGTGACGATTACGCTTACCGGTGGCGAGAAGTCGGGGTCGTACAAGCGCCGTCTCTGCTATGTCGGTACAAACTCGGCGGTGAAGGACGTCGGTCTCTACTCGGCAGGGTCCGCCGCCGACTATCTGGTCGACAACTTGTCTATCGAGCCCCAGCCGGCGCCGCCTCCCGGCCCCGACCTTGCCAAAGAGGCCCTGAGATTGATGGGCGGCGCCGAGGAAATTGTCTTCGTCGAGCGTGCTCTCTATTCAGACGGCCATTACTACGCCAACTTTGGCGGATGGTCGGACGATCCAGACAAGTTCCTGTATCCCCCGGACGGATCGCGGCTCTTGAAGCTCAACCTGCGAACCAAGCAACTCACCGTGCTGTTGGACGTCCCCAAGGGCAACATCCGCGACCCGCGCGTGCATTACGACGGCGGTAAGATCCTGTTCGCATATCGTAAAGGCGGCACGCGGCACTACAACCTGTACGAGATCAACACGGACGGAACCGGACTCAGACAATTGACTTCTGGAGACTGGGACGACACGGATCCAGCCTATTTGCCTGACGGCGGTATCGTCTTCGTATCGAGCCGGGGCCGCCGGTTCATCCCCTGCAATCACGTGCAGGCAGCGATCCTCTACCGGATGGACGCAGACGGCGGCAACCTGCTGTGCCTTTCGGCCAACAGCGTCCGTGACGACCGGCCGGCGGTGCTGCCGGACGGCCGAGTGATCTACACGCGGTGGGAATATGTGGACAGCGCGATCGGGTCGTTCCGCGACTTGTGGGTCATGAACCCCGATGGCACGGGCCAGATGATTCTGTTCGGCGGCACGGTACGGCCGCCGGAACTTGTCTTCTCCAAGTGCGACGCTCTGCCGATCCCAGGCACGAACGGCAAGGTCGTGTCGGTGTTTTCACCGCCGGTCGGAACGCGTGAAAACGCCGGTAACGTGATGGTCGTCGATCTCAGAGCCGGGCCGGATGAAGCCACGGCAGCCAGACAGATCAGCCCCGAGAGAGACTTGCGGTATTACTATTTCTGGCCATCGGGTATCCCGTGGTTTGGCGGCGGGCGGACCGGGTTCCGAGATCCCTACCCGCTGTCCGAAGACTGCTTCCTGGTCACAGAGGACAAAAGTCTGCTGATCTTGGATGGAAACGGGATGGTCCAGGAGTTTTACCGCGCGGATAAAATGGTCCACGATCCGCGGGTAATCCGCCCGCGGCCGCGCGAACGGGTGACCCCCTCTCGCATCGAACTCCAGAAGACCACCGGGCGAATGGTCCTGGCCGATGTCTACCATGGACGCGGCAAAGAGGCAGAGGGAATCGAGCCCGGGGCTATCAAGCAACTGCTGGTGCTCGAGGATCTGCCCAAGCCGATCAGCTATTACTCCCTGCCGGGCCTCATCAGTATGGACGGCACGCACACGCTGCGCCGGGTTTTGGGCACGGTTCCGGTGGAAGCTGATGGGTCGGCCTCGTTCGAGGTTCCTGCCCTTCGTGCACTGTACTTCGTGGCACTCGATGAAAAGGGCTTGGCGATCAAACGGATGCAGAGCTACACGATGGTGATGCCAGGCGAAGCCCAAGGGTGCGTGGGCTGCCACGAGCCCCGTACGCAGAACATCAGTCCGACGGGTGACCACAACACCCTAATGGCCATGGCGCGTCCGCCTAGCCCAATCGAGCCGGTCCCCGGCGTTGCGGACGTGTTTGACTACCCGCGTGACATCCAGCCCATCTGGGATCGACACTGCGTCACCTGCCACAGCGCCGAGAAGCCGGAAGGACGTGTGGTCCTGACGGGCGATCGCAACGAGTGGTTCACGCAAAGCTACTACGCGCTGTTCGCCTACAACCAGATCAGCGACATGTTTGGGCGATACAATACCGAGTTCCGAAATCACCAGCCCTATGGTTTCGGCACCGGTGCCAGTCCGCTGATGAACAAGATCGACGGCAGCCATTACGAGGTGAAACTGACGAAACAGGAATATGATACGGTGCGCTTGTGGATCGAGGCGAGCGCCTACTTCACGGGGACGTACGCAGTGTACAACCACAGCGAAAACGCGGTTGCCGGCGCGCTGGCAAACAACGCCAAAGTCGAAATCGGGAAGCCGCTCGACGGGATCGTCTACAACCGTTGCCTTTGGTGCCACGACTCGGCCGCGACGATCGGGCGGCGCGTCCGAAAAGGCAGGGTGAACGCACCCAAGCACTGCTGGAATCTGTACAATCTCTCGTTTCCGGAGAAGTCGATGATCCTCCGTGCACCGCTGGCCAAAGAGGCAGGCGGGTACGGATGGTGTAAAGATCAGTACGGCCAGACCGTCGTCTTCCGCGACACGCAAGACCCCGATTACCAAGCCATCCTGCGAGCCATCCGGGCGGCCAAGGCGCGGCAGGAAAAGGCCGGACGTTACGACATGCCGGGCTTCCGTCCCAACGAGCACTATGTCCGCTGGATGAAACGCTTCGGCGTTCTGCCCGAGAACTTCGATCTAGCCAAAGATCCCATCAACCCATACGAGACGGACAGAGCATACTGGCGTTCGCTGTGGCATCAGCCCGCCATCGCCGGCGCCTCCGCAAGCGGAGAATCGGGAGAATAATCTGACTGGTTGCGATTGCCCCGAAGTAACACTGGGAAGGAAGACCGCATCCAATGAAAAACTCGGTACGGCAAGCCGTTTGGCTCCAATCTCCGCTCTCTTCAGAGAAGCGAGACGTCTGCTCACTCGCCTTCAAATCGGTAGCCGACGTTTCGGATCGTCCTGATTAACGTTGCCCGCTTTGGGTCGGGCTCGATCTTGTTCCTCAGTGTGTTGATGAAGCGGTCCACGCTCCGCGTAGTGACCAACAGGTCGTCGCCCCAGACGGATCGGAGGATCTCGTCCCGCGTCAGCGCGCGGCCGGGATGGCGCGCGAACAAGGCGAGCAGGTCGAACTCTTTGGGCGTAAGCGGAACTTCGGCTCCGTCGCGGACCAATCTGCGCGAGGCCATATGCAGCTCGCACCGTCCGAAACGATAAGCCTCCGGTTCCTTCTGGCGGCGGCGGCGCAGAAACGCCTCGGCACGCGCCAGCAGCTCTTTGGTGCTGAACGGCTTGGTCACGTAGTCGTCCGCTCCGAGATTGAGCCCCAGCACGATGTCCGATTCCTGCCCCTTGGCGGTCAGCATGATGATCGGCATGTCGAGGCCCTCTTGGCGGACGCGGCGGCAGATCTCGTAACCGTTGATCCCTGGCAGCATGATATCCAGAACAATCAAGTCGACCGTCCCGGCAAGCGCCGCGTGAAGACCTCGTTCCCCGTCGTCGGCGGTCTTCACGGCAAATCCGGTGTACTCGAAGTTGTCTTTCAGAACGCGCAACATCGTCGGGTCGTCTTCGATGATCAAAATCGTTTCCGTTGCCATCGTGTCAACCGGTCCTTTCGTTGCCGTTGGCCGCGACTGCTTCGCAAGCGGGCAGCGTAACCGTGAACGTGCTACCCCGACCCGGCTGACTCGACACGCTGACCGAGCCCGCGTGGGCCGTGACAATGAACTGCACGATGCTCAGCCCCAGCCCACAACCGCCGGTCTGGCGGGCAAGGCTCTGATCGACCTGGTAGAAACGATCGAACACTTTCTTGGCGGCTCGGCGAGAGAGCCCCACGCCATTGTCCTGCACCTCGATACGGACCACGTTGCCTTCGGCCGATGCTTGAAGGACCACGCGCTTCTCGCCGGGCGTATACTTGTGGGCGTTATCCAAGAGATCGACCAGGACCGTGGTCAGGGCATCGGCGTCGCCGATGATATCGGGCAGCCCGGCGGGCACGTCCACCTGCAACCGGCCGCCGCAGGCATCGAATTTCTCCCGGACGGCGCTCACCGCCGCAGCCACGATCTTTTCAACCTCCACCTCCGCGAGTTCGAAGGTTTGCTTGTTGCGCTCCATTCGCGAGAAGGCCAGGAAATTGTCGATCAGGCGACTCAAACGTTCGTTTTCCTTGGCGGCAAGCTGGAGGTATTCGCGGTGTTGCTCTTCGTCATGGTAGCGGCCCTCCAGCAAGGTATCGATCAGGGCGCGAATGGACGAGAGCGGTGTCTTCAGCTCGTGCGACACGGTGGCGATCAGGTCGTTGCGAAGCCGGGTGACCCGGATTTGCCCGCCCACGTAGCGGGCAACCAGGCCGGCCAGGGCCACCATCGCCAGCACCACCACGACTCCGCTGTACAGGTACATGGCGCTCCGGCTGTCCGCCGACGCCGCAAAGGGATCGGGGTCGTCGAGCCACAAGGCCAACTGCCAATCGGGAAGGTACTGTCCCGCAGGACCGGCGAGAAAAGAAGCGTCCTCCGACGGTCCGGCATCGCGCGCAAGCAGCTTGACAGTCACATCGGGCACGGCCAGCCCGCTCTCGATCAGCGACTCCATCTCTCGGAAGATTCGCTGCTGGTTGAAAAGAGCGACCACGGCCAGCGGTTTGTCCGCGGGTACGAGTTCCCACACGTCGTCCAGCCCGCTGGGGCGGAGGTGGCCGGTTCGTAGTGCCGCCTTCAGGCGGTCTCTCGCGGCACCCTCCTTTTCACCACCGCCTGAAGGCGGCACTACAAACCCGTTTGTGCGTCGGCTCTCCAGATAGTCCGCAGCGAGGACCTCGGCCTGGAGCGTCGGGAACTCCGGGCATTGGGGTGCAATCTCGGACAACTGCTGCATCAAGAAGCGGCGCTGGCCGGCCGGCAGCAGCGGATCGCCGTAATCCTCGAGCCGAGCCACAAGTGCCTTGAGTATTCGCTGATACTCATCCGCCGCGGGCTCGGCCAGCAACTCCAGCGCCCGCAGTTGCGCGTCGGGCAAGATGAAGTTGCCCCGCGGGTCGGTCGCATCACGATAGTTGGCCCCGGCCAGCTCTTCGGTCAGAATCTCCACAGCGGCCGGTTTCTGGCCGGTTTTGACCAGGCAACGCGCTCGGGCCCGCAGCGCACGAGCTGCCGTGTGGGCGTCGGAGGACTCGCCTGCGAGGGTTTGGTACGCATCGGCCGCGGCCTGGTGGTCCTGCTCCCGGTACTCCAGGGCCCACGCCCGACTCCATTCGGGCGACCCGCTGGGTTGGTCGGAGATATCAGGGCTCGGATCGACCGGGTACGCCACTTGCCCCGAGGCGTCGTAGACGATCACGCTGTCGGCGACCCGCGAGCGGACCAGCTCGGCGAAGATCTCCGCGCCCGGCCTGTCGGGGTCTACCGACGCGAGCGTGGTTTCCTTGTCCCTCCAGTAGTCGTCCAGCCGCCGCCGCAGTGAATCGAGTTGGCCCTGGTAGACGGCCGTCAGCCGCCCGCGCACAGCCAGTTGTTCGTTGCGCATGGCCTCGGTCATGAACCAAAGCACACACGCCGCCGGCACCGCGACCGCCACCACCAGCAGCAGCACAAGCGGCCACGCACTCTGGCTGTGCCCTGACCATTTTTTGGGCAATCGGTCTACCACAGTTTCAGATCCTGTTGGCTAGTTGGACGGCGCCGTATAGCTCCAGCCAGTAAGGCCTGAGTGCTAACAACAGGGCCGTTTACGGCCCTTCTCCGTAGCGGTCATAGGCCCGGCGTTTACGCCGGGTGTGGGGAGGCCGCCGATCATTTCGAGCCCCGTCTACGGGGCTTCTCGCCGGACGGCTTGAGCTGTCGGATGCGAGGCTCAAGCCAAACACCGGGAAGCCCCGTGAACGGGGCTCAGCACATCGTTTGTCCCTTGCGTAACCCGCCGTCAACGGCGGGCCTACTACCGTTGACGTGGAAAGCCCGGTAAACCGGGCTGCGTGGGCGGACCGCAGGTCTGCCGGATACGGGGGAGACCTCCGGTCACGGTCTCGGCGGGGTCAGGAGACCCGCGCCGAGCGCATCGACTCGCACCGAGCGCGCCCTCACGACTTTCTCACACTCGCTCCCGACTGTCCATAGCAGGTCTTCCAACAAAAGCCGGCCTGCCGTACCACGGCATCCGCGACGGGTTGAGATTGCGGCTTTCTACGCCGAAGGCGTTTCACTCCGAAGCCCAGGGTCAGCGGCGAAGCCGCGCCACCCTGGGACGGCAAAACACATCGGCCTCACGAACGCTGAAAGCGTTCCACGATGCCGTTTGTGCAACGCCTTCAGCGTTGACGTTCCAATGCCATTGGCAACCCAGGGTGCGCCGCCGCGCGGCGACCCTGGGCTGTGGAATCGAACTGCGTTGCAGTTCCAGTTACGGTTGCTCTCTTGGGGTTTCTCTCAAGGCATCTGTTCCGTAGGTGGCTACTGATCTGCTCCGTCTACAGCAGGTCGTCCTCCAAGAGCTGAATGATCAGCGAAGCCTCCGCGATCAGCGTGTCGGCATCGTCCTCGGAGATTTTCTTGCCACGCTGAGCCTCGACTTGATTGATGAAGGCGTCGAGCTTGCCGAGGGCGGCGTGGTCGTTGTTCGGGTTGCCGTCATCGAGTTTCTCGAGGGCGCCGTCCAGTTTCGCAACCAGGCTGTTTTCGGTTCCGTGGGAGAGGCTCAGATCGAGCACAGTCTCAATCAGCCCCTGCGCACGTACAGCCGGATCGGCAAGCACGGTTGTATCCAGTACTGCGGCAAAATCTCCTCCATTGATGAAGTTGCCCGCCAGGTCCGTGATCCCGGGTGTCCCATCGGAGATGGCGTCGTCGCCATCCAGTTCCAACCGGTAGAAATCCGTGAACAGCAGGTCGACGGTCCGCAGCATGATACGATCTGCGGCCGGGTCGTACGCGATCGAGTCGATGGCCATTTCCGACTCGTCGCCATCGTCGAATGGGTCGCCGTTGCCGTCGGCGTCGCCGTTGGCAGCAGTCACTTTGTAGTTACCCGGCTGCGTAGCCCCGGCGTCGTCCAAATCGTCATCGTTAAGCTGCACGATGAGACTGTTGAGGTCCTCACCAACGTCGACGCCCAGAACCCCGGGTGGAGTCGTGTCGACACCCGGTGCCCCGGTCAGGAACGGCTCTGCATCGACGTTGCCGATGATGGTGTCGCCGGTGCCGATCGGATAGGGGCCGTCCGGTGATCCCCAGTAGTTGTTCTCCGCGTTGACCCAGGCCTCGGCGGAATTACTCACGCCGGCGCTCAGGTTGCCTTCGATATGGTTCTCGTTGACCGCGATGCCGTCGGCTCCCCACGCGACCTGGACACCGACCGTGTTGTTCAAGATCGAGCTGGACTCGACTCGGTGATTGGTGCCCCTGATGCGCAAGCCGGTCTCGTTGTCGGAGAATGTGCTCCACGCGAAGCTGTCGCCCTCCGAATTGGCGGAGATGTCGACGCCGATCACCCGGTTGGTGGCGGTGACGTGCTCGATCGTATTGTTGGAGCTGTGTCCCATATACACGCCATTACCCGAGGGAGCTGCCCCGCTCCAGGACAGATCCAGTCCAGAAATCAGCGAGTTGGTGACCCCAGTCAGCCCCAGCGCGATCCCCGGCACCGTACCCAATTGA
>JADHUC010000206.1 GCA_016784735.1 Pirellulaceae bacterium
TGGAGCGAGCCGGTGCCGTTGCGGCTTTGAAAGAACGCGCCGTGGCCGAAGTGATTCCTGACCCGGATGCCGAAGACGCCGTGCAGCGGGGGGCCTTCTCGCATGCCTGGCACGAACTGGAGGGCCGAGTCATTCGCGATCTGATTCTGTCCGGGACGCGGGCGGACGGTCGCGATGCAACAACACTCCGGCCCATCGAATGCCATATCGATGTTCTGCCCCGCCCGCACGGATCGGCTGTATTCCAGCGAGGCGAGACGCAGGCAATGATCAGCGTCACCCTGGGAACGGGACGTGACGAACAGCGAGTGGAAGGGCTGATGGAGGAGTACTCCAAGAAGTTCATGCTGGACTACAACTTCCCACATTTTTCGGTCGGTGAGTGTCGGCCAATTCGTGGCCCCGGCCGAAGAGAGTTTGGCCACGGAGCTCTGGCCGAACGCAGCGTCAATCCGATCTTGCCAAGTCCGGATGACTTTCCGTACACCGTACGAGTCATATCCGACATTCTAGAGTCGAACGGATCGTCGTCGATGGCCTCCGTATGCGGGGCTACGTTAGGTCTGATGGCAGCCGGTGTACCGATCACGAATCCCGTGGCCGGCATCTCCATCGGGTTGGTGAAGGAATCGGATGACAAGTGGGTCTTGCTTACCGACATCCTCGGTGACGAGGACCACTTTGGCGACATGGACTTCAAAATCGCCGGGACGCAAAACGGTATTACCGGAATCCAACTGGACCTGAAAATCGAAGGCATCAGCGAGGAAATTATCCGAGCCACGCTGGCCCAGTCGCGCGAAGCTCGTATCGAAATCCTGCGAAACATGCTGACCGCGATTTCGCGTCCTCGAGCTAACCTTTCGTCGTGGGCGCCGCGATTGTTGCGGACAAAGATCGATCCCGACAAGATCGGTATGTTGATCGGTCCTGGCGGCAAGAACATTCGTATGATTCAAGAGACCACCGGTAGCGTGATCGAAGTCGACGACGAGGGCACGGTCACAGTCGCCAGTAGCGACGAGGCGAAAGCCAAAGCTGCGATGGCTCAGATCGAAGCTACGACGGCCACCGTGCAGATCGGCAAGATCTACGATGGCCGCGTGTGCAGCATCAAGGATTTTGGCGTTTTCGTCGAGATCCTGCCGGGCCGCGACGGGCTGTGCCACATTAGCGAGCTCTCCAACGGTTTCGTCAGCCGTGTGTCGGACGTGTGCAGCGAAGGCGACGAGATGAAGGTGCTGGTGATCGACATCGACGATCACGATCGCGTGAAGCTCAGCCGCCGCCGGGCCCTCGAAGAATTAGGCATTGAAGACGATCTGCCGACTTCAGAGGGTGATCGCGACGGAGGCGGTGACCGCGACAGAGACCGCGACCGTGACAGGGACCGGGATCGCGGCGGACGTCCACGCCGTGGCGGAGGCGGACGCGGACGCCGGTAAGGCGATCGGGCGGATAGAGACCACCAAACCCCGTAGCTGAGTTCGCAAGAACTCAGTTCGCCCTGAATTCTTGCGAAATGCTCGCAGGTTCCTGGTTCCCAAGCTCCGGCTTGGGAACCCGCTTCTCGCGAAGCTCTGCTTCGCACCCAGGGAAGCTGGTGCTTCCAGAACGGCCACTCACGAATCGAAAATATCGACTTCGTCGATCAGCCACCGCAAGTATCCCTTGCTACCAGCCGTTATCGGCGTAGCAAGGATCTCCGGCTCGTCGTACGGATGTAGCTCGCGGACGGCTTGTTCTACCTGTTCGTAGGCCTGCGCCGTTGTCTTGATGGTACAACGCCACTCTTCAGTTGTTTCTAGCTCGCCTTTCCAGCGGTAGTAGCTCGCGATCGGGCCGCTCACTTGCACGCAGGCCGCCAGATGCTGCTCGACCAGCCAGGACGCGATCCGTTTGGCGTCCTCCCGCTTTTCTGTTGTCGTCGTCACTTGGATTGCTTCCAACATGCTTTTCTCTCCATTCGCGCCGCCGTCCGGACTGTCTGGTATCATATTGTGTCTGTTTTCCATTCGCGGGCATAGATTGGGGAGATTGAAACATGACTTGTCGAACGAATGATCGGTGTTTTTCCATCGCAACATGCGTCTTCGCCGCGGTCGCAATCGCCGCCACGGCTTGCTTGAGCGCCGGCGAGCGAACGAAGGTCTCCGTCAAGAGCACGGCAGACGGGACGGACCAACCGTGTTACGTGATCCTGCCCGACGGATTCGACGCGGCGGGCGAACCCGTCCCGCTTGTGGTGTCACTGCATACGTGGAGCGGGAACGTCGAGCAAAGAAACCTGCCTTTGGAACAGTTGGTGGACCAGCGTGGCTGGATCTACCTGTTTCCACACTTCCGCGGTCCGAACTCGCATCCGGATGCCTGCGGATCGGCCAAAGCCCAACAAGACATACTGGACGCGGTCGATTGGGCGAGGAACACGTATCCCATTGATCCGAAACGAATCTATCTGACCGGCGTCTCCGGCGGGGGGCACATGACGATGCAGATGGCCGGTTGCCACCCGGACATCTGGGCCGCGGCCAGCGCGTGGGTCGGCATCAGCGACTTGGCCGCCTGGCACGAGCGACATGCCAAGAGCGGGTACGGCAAGATGTGCCGCAGCTCGTGTGGCGGCGCTCCAGGCGACAGCGGTGAAGTCGATCGGCAGTACCGCGAACGTTCGCCAATGACGCACTTGCACCGCGCCAAGGATGTGCCGCTGGAGATTGCGGCCGGTGTTCACGATGGTCACAAGGGATCGGTGCCTGTTCGTCATTCCCTGGACGCCTTCAACACCATCGCCCGCGCGGCGGAAGCCACGCCAATCAGCGAAGAGGAGATTCTTCAACTCAGCCGTAAGGAAGGTCGGCTCGATAGCCCGCTTCCATCCGACCAGGTGGACGATCCCACCTTCGGTCGCAAGATCTATCTCCGTCGCACCGCCGGACCAGCGCGAGTTACCATCTTCGAAGGCGGCCACGAAGGCATCGCCGCCGCGGCGATCGCTTGGCTGGAACGGCATCAGAAACCGTAGCGGGAGGGGGCGACCAACTCAGTGGGGCACGATTCCATCGTGCCTCGCAAGTTGGAAACGTGCCCCACAATGTGCGCAAAAAAAACCGTGAAAGGAGGGCGCAGCCCATGAATGAGAAGATGACACGCAGGGGATTCGTGAAAGCCGGGGCAACCGTATCATTGGGATTGGCCGCATCTCGCAACGTGAAAGCACAGGGGGCCAACGAGCGGATACGGCTGGGTTTCATCGGAGTCGGCGGCCGGGGAAAGGGATTGGTGAAGACATTCCTTCGCCACAATGACGCGGAAGTCGTGGCTGTGTGCGATGTGTATGAACCCCATGCTCGCGAGGCCAGCGAGCTGGCCGATGGCAAAGCGGATCGGTACACCGACTTTCGTCACGTGATCGATCGCAACGACGTGGACGCGGTGGTCATCGCAGCACCCGACCATTGGCACGCCATTCAGACCATCACGGCGTGCGAAGCGGGGAAGGATGTGTACTGCGAAAAGCCCGCATCAATCACCGTCCGCGAAGGGCGACGGATGGTCGAGGCGGCTCGGCGTGAGAAGCGCGTGGTCCAGATCGGCACGCAACGTCGGTCCTCACCGGCCTTCGCGCGACTTGCCGAAATGGTCCGTGCCGGCACGATTGGCAAGGTGACTGTCAGCCGAACGTATCTGCTCAAGAACCACTTCCCCAAAGGAATCGGCAAGCTGCCGCCGACCGAACCACCCGACGGTCTCGACTGGGACATGTGGCTCGGCCCCCGTCCCGCACGGCCATATCAAGAGAACATCACGCCGTACTTCTTCCGTTACTGGAAGCAATACTCGTCGCAGTTGGCCAACATGGGAGCGCACTATTTGGACGTCATTCGCTGGTGCCTGGGCGAGTTGGCTCCGGTTTCGGTATGCGCGCTGGGAGGGCGATTCGCCGTGAACGACGATCGGACGATCCCCGATACAATGGAAGTCGTGTGGGAACTCGGATCAGGATCGCTGGCGACGTTTGGCCAGTACGAGGCGGGCAAGAATCCAGTGCTCTCGCGAGGTGCCATCGAGATGCGCGGCACCGACGGCACGCTGTACATCGACAACGCCGGGAGTTTTTCGATCCTCCCAGAGCACGGCGGACAATTCCAGGAACCGGGGCCTCGCATGGAAGCCATGGAGGACAAAGAGCCTGACCGCCAAATGGATCTGCGCCACACGCGGAACTTCCTGGATTGCGTCAAATCACGCGAACGCCCGAATGCCGACGTGGAGATCGGCCACCGCTCGACGACGTTCTGCCTGCTGGCCAACGTCTCGCTGGCCACGCGCTCGCGCGTGGATTGGGACGCCGAGCGGGAGATCATTCTCGACAACGACGAGGCAAATGGACTGCTCGACTACGAATACCGCGAGCCGTGGAAGTCAGACGGCTAGCCCGTATTTCTCATGAGTCACACAAGCCCGAAGCGCTAGCGAGGGATGGCGGACGGGTTACCCTCGCTGGCGCTTCGGGCTTGTGCCAACACACTTTCGCGTTTCTCCAGTCTGCTGTGGAATTCGGGCTAATCAGCGGCAACCAAGCTCTTGCGTCTGGCCTTCGTAGGTTCGGCGGACACCGTTGCCGGTCTTGGCGTCTTCCAAGGCGATCTGGTAAAGACCCTGGCCGTGCGGAGTGGGATACTGGCCCGTGATGCATGCTTGGCATAGCTCGCTGCTATCAAGGCCAATAGCCCGGGCCACGGACTCGACGGGTAGATACCGCAGCGAATCGGCCCCGAGGTCGCGTGCCATTTCCGCATGCGCCGCGTCGGTCAGTTGACCGTCGGGGACAAACTTGGGAGCAAACAACTCGTCGATCCGCGACATGTCGATTCCGTAGAAGCACGGAGCAATGATCGGCGGACAAGCGACGCGCACGTGAATCTCACGAGCACCACCCAACTCGCGGACGCGTCCCAGGAGCGCTCGCATCGTGGTCGAACGCACAATGGAGTCTTCGACCAGAAACACCCGTTTGCCCTCCAGGACTTCACGCAACGGTGTATATTTGGTTTCCGCCTTCTTCCGGCGCCCGCGGGCACCTTCGATGAAAGTGCGGCCCGCGTATCGATTGCGAATCAGGCCCTCCATCGACTGAACGCCCAACTCGTAAGCCATCGAGTCGGCAGCCGCCTTGCTGGTGTCCGGCACCGGCACAACGATCGTATCGCTGTCCAGCGGGACTCGTCCGTCTTCCGCTTCCAGACGTGCCAGTTCCGCCCCGAGCGCGGTGCGGGATACGTACACGCCGCGGTCGTCCAGGGTGCTGGCGACGTTGGCGAAGTAAACCCATTCGAAGAAGCAATGAGCGCGTCGCGTTGTCGGCGCGTATTGTTGGATCTCGAATCGACCGTCGGTGATCGTAATGGCCTGGCCGGGAACAACCGACTTGATGTTCTCGGACTTGAAACCCAAATTCAGAAGAGCCACACTTTCGCTGGCGGCGGCGAACAGCGGGCCTTCTTTGGCATAACACAGCGGTTTGATGCCCAACGGATCGCGGGCAACCAGCATGTCGCCCAAAGCGTTCAGAAACACCAGGCTGTACGCGCCATCGAAACGCCCGCTGATGCTCCGCATCCACTCGATCGAAGTGGGCCGCAAGTCGCCGGACAACTCGCCGCTGATCTCGTGCATGATGATTTCCGTGTCCGTTTCACGGGCCAAGTGGTGATCGGCACCGTTGAGCAAACCGTCGCGCAGTTCTTGATAGTTGGCCAATTGGCCGTTGAACCCAAAGCTGAACCACTTGTACTTGATCAGGTGATGCCGTTCGAACGGCTGGGCGTAACTGCGATCATCTTCGCCACAGGTGGCATAACGCACGTGGCCAATCGCCGCACGTCCGGCATACTCCCGCATCAACGCCTCGCACTTGGCTCGATGGGCAAGGCGAAAGACCTCGGTCACCGAACCGACGTCCTTGTGCGTATCGATCAATTGCTTTCGGTTGGGATTGTAGGACGTCATTCCAGCGGCCAATTGCCCGCGATTCTGGATGTCCAACAACATGCGGGGCAACAGCCGCGATGCATGTTCCGGACCTTGCTCCGGGCAAAGCGGACTGACCTCTTCGCCCGGCAAGTGATACAGGGCAACAACACCGCATTCGTCGTGGATTTCGCTCATGGGGAGGTTTGCCGACCTCGTGTCGGCCGCTTGGAGATGGGTGGACAGACGGATGGGCCGTTCGCCCGGCGTCAACTTCCTTCGTCAGCTCGGCAGAAAGCTATTCTATTTGCCGACTGGCGTATTCACAAGCAGTTGACGAAAGTCGAAGCGGCTGCTAGGGTTAAAGCCTTCTAGCCGTTTAGTGGGCCATGCCCATCCTACTGAAAGCCTCTTTCTTGGACTTAGAACGAAGTTGACAGACGCCTCTGCTGACAAACCTGCCACGACTTTTCAGGATCTTGGTCTATCGGAAGCTACCCACGATGCGCTTCGACAGGCGGGATATTTGGAACCCACGCCAATCCAGGCGGGGATGATACCACTCGCACTGGAAGGCGTGGATGTCGTCGGCCAGGCTCGCACGGGAACCGGCAAGACCGCCGCTTTTGTGATCCCCATTCTGGAAAACCTGAAGGACAGACGCGAAGTACGCGGCCCGCAGGCGCTGATTCTTACGCCAACGCGCGAGTTGGCCGTGCAAGTCCGCGATGAAGCGGTCAAACTGGCTCACGGCCGCAAAGTCCATTGCGTGGCGATCTACGGCGGCAAACCGATTCGCGGCCAGATCGACAAACTTCGACGGGGCGCCCAGATCATCGTGGGCACGCCGGGGCGAGTTCTGGATCACATGTCGCGGGGCACCTTGATATGGAACGACTTGTGGTGCGTCGTGCTGGACGAAGCCGACCGCATGCTGGACATCGGCTTTCGACCGGACATCGAGAAAATCCTACGTCGCTGCCCGAGAGATCGCCAGACGATGTTGCTCAGCGCGACCGTGCCCCCTCCCATTGCCCGGCTGGCCCAACGCTACATGCGTGACCCGACGAAGCTCGATTTCTCGCCCGAGGACATCACCGTCGAGTCGATTGACCAGTTCTACTTTACTGTCGAGCACGAGAAGAAGTTCGAATTGCTCGTTCGGCTGTTGATGCGGGAAAAACCGCAGCAAGCGCTCATCTTCTGCCGCACCAAACGCGGTACAGACCGGATCTACCGGCGTTTGGCCAAGTTGAGCAAGCAAGTTGATTGCATGCACGGCGACATGGCGCAGACGTCGCGAGATCGAGTCATGAAGCAATTTCGCGAAGGCAAAGTCCGCGTCCTGGTGGCTACGGATGTAGTGGGGCGAGGAATCGACGTGACCGGCATATCCCACATCATCAACTTCGACACCCCCCAGTTCTGCGACGACTACATTCATCGTGTCGGGCGCACCGGACGCATGGGACGGGTAGGCGTGGCGTTCACGTTCGTCACGCCGGAAGAGGGCAGCGAGTTGACTCGCATCGAACAGCGGATCAATCGCCTTCTGAAGCGTGACGAGATCCGCGGCTTGGAGGCGGAACCCAGAGAGGCTACCGATTCGCCGCAGGAGGAACAGAAGGCTGAAGAGGAAGCCAAAGCCAAGCCCGCCCCATTCGGCTCGCGCAGACGACGTCATCGAAGGGCGTTGTAGAAGACCTCAGCACGCTGAAGCGTGAACTCCAACGATCTCGATCCGAGGTTCCACAAGCCGAACGACGTCATCGGCTTATGCGGGCGGGCAACGCAAACGTGGGAATTGGCACCATCTGGTCGTCGTCTTCGACCTCCCGTTTCGTTTCCCAACTCCGATCCGTGGAAGCTGCGGCGCGCCGGCCTGAATTCTGCTCTCTTGCATTGGCCGGGATGGCAAGCTCCACACCAATCGGAAGTAGCCGAGGATCAGAGAGAACACCCCGGTTAGCCTGGAAGATATCGAGATAGCGGTCTCGGTCGCCGAAGTAGGCTTGGGCCAGCTTGGGAAGCGTGTCTCCATCGACGATGCGGTGCCGCTCGGACTTGTCTGCCGTCCCTGGTCGTGGCTCGACTTTCTCCGGCTGTGCCGGCTTTTTGCGTTGTCTAGTGTTCCCCCTGTTGGGAACGGCCTTCTGATCGTCCTCTTGCGAAAAGGACGAAGAGGACTCAGTGTCCTGTTCTTCGTCGCCACTTCGTTCAAAGGGAGAAGGCCTGCGAGCGCTGGTCCCATACTTATCGTGCCACGAGCCTTGTCGGTCTTTCAATGATTGATCGCTGACGGTCGTTTTGTAGGACGACGCGGCAGACGCAAGTCTATCCCCTACGGGCCATTTCGGCGTGTCGGCTGACTTGGCCTGTCCCCACGGCTTGTCGTCCGCGCCGTTACTTCTGTCATTTCCAGTCGAATCGGCAGGCCGGGATGTCTTCTTATCGTTCCGAGCCTTCCCGGTTGTCTGGTGTTTATCGGAACTGCGGCCCTTCTTGGTAACTCGCGGCCCCTTGCCCGGTGCTTTCTCGCGAGCCATCGACTCTTCGTTCGCGTCCAATTTGTCGGTGCTGGCCGTTTCGCCGCCCGATGGTTCCTGATCCCACCAAGAGTTTTCCGTAGCTGACCAGTCCACGATCGCGGATCGTGACCCGAGACGCGACGAACCTTCAATGGTCGGTTGTCCCTGTAGCGTGGGGCGCTCGAACTCGTCGTGCGATTCTGGTTCGATTGTGCGAACAGCAGAACGCTCGGTGTCACTCAACGCTGCGGCGGGAACTTGCCAATCGGAAGATTGATTTGTCGGCTGTGCATCAGGGTGTGATGAAAGAACCGCCGCTTCCGATTCTGCGACGTTCGCCGCCGACTGCTGAGGAGGGGATGCCTTGAATCGCGATGCTGTGTGGAGGCCAAACAACAACACGGCTGTCACTAACACGTACTTGATGAGATGTCGCATGAAGTATCTCCGTAAACTTTCAGGCTTACGTCAATTCGTATCGGGAGCGTGAGCAGAGTCAATCCAGCGCGAAAATAGGAAGACGGGGCAAGCCAGTGAAAAGTACTGAGAAGGCAAGAGAAATGCCGGTTATCCAAGTCCGGACTTTTCTCGGCGATTTCAGGACACTTTCGCCTGGGCGGGTGATGCGAATGTGTCGTGCTAATCTGCCGTTATTGAAATGGCGACTTGGGAGTCTCGTAACGGGTTTGGAGTTTACGCGGCAAGCAGCAGTTTTGCATGTCGCACTCAGGCGGACGATTCGGTGAAAAATCGATCAATTTGTTTCTGAACCTTGTTGACATCCAAGTTTGTTGATAATATTATGGACGTGGATATCCGAAAATCTATTTCGAAGGTAGGGGCTATGATTTCGCAAACGGCTGAATACGCTTTACGTGCGATCGTGTTCTTGGCAGATCAGCGGGCGCAGCCACGTACAACAGCGCAGATAGCAGAGGCCACGCAGATTCCTGCGGGTTATCTCGCGAAAGTCATGCAGTCGCTGAGTCGCGTCCGGCTTGTCCATTCGCAGCGTGGATTGAACGGCGGGTTTACACTAACTCGGGATCCGTTCGAGCTGTCGATGCTGGAGATTGTAAAGGCAGTGGACCCAATCCGGCGGTTTCATGAATGTCCGTTGGGGGTTCCGACGCACGGCCATGACCTGTGTACTCTGCATCAGCGACTGGAGGACGTAGCGCAAATGCTGGAGGACCGGTTCAACAGCACTAGCATTGGGGATTTGCTGGCCGTACCAGGACCGAACAAGCCGCTTTGCCGCTTTCCCGGCACTTCGGAGGCACCAGTCGAGCCGGAGACGCAACAGCAGCCCGCAGAGTGATTCGAGAAAGCAGGACGTTTCGTTTCATCTAATGACAGGAGAGTGAACAGCGATGATCAGCCGACTTTCCAGTTCGGTGACACCCGAGAAACGGGACGAAGTATCCAGACGCCCGACCGGCGGAGTCGTCAAAGATCTTGCCCAGTTGTTCAAACTGCTGGCCGACGAGACACGTCTACGCATTCTTGACATGCTTGGCGCTCGGAAAGAATTGTGCGTCAGGGACCTGTGGGAGCGATTGGGCCAGAGTCAACCGGCGGTCAGTCATCACTTGGGCCTGCTTCGCATGGCCGGCCTGGTCGACACGCGGCACGAAGGCAAGCACATCTACTATCGAATCCATCAAGAACGATTCGACGAGATGATGGGCATGATGCAGCAGACGCAGGTTGGCGAGCGACTGCTGCATAATGGCGGGGATTCGGAGACGCCTCAAGAAATGCCGACTGCTGATTCGGCTTCCACAGAGTAGTCTGCAAGAGCGGTTCGATCACGTTCGAATGAACGTCGCAGAATCTGATATCCAGACGCGGTGTGCGCGCATTGCCGAGCTGCTGATCGCTGGCAAACGTCGCGTCGTCTTTGCTGAAAGCTGCACGGCCGGCTTGGTATCCGCCTTGTTGGCGCGGATCCCCGGAATCTCGAGCTATCTGTGCGGCTCGGCTGTCACGTATCGAGAAGCCACTAAGGTTGGCTGGTTGGACATCCCGCCCGCAATTCTTGAGCAACACACGGCGGTCAGCGAAGTTGTCACGAAATTGATGGCCAGCGGCGTTCTGGCGAAAACACCCGAAGCGGATGTCGCGGCAGCCGTGACTGGCCACCTGGGGCCAAATGCACCGCCGGAGCAAGATGGTTTGGTTTATGTGGCCATCGCTGTGTGGTCGCCCGACCGCGAAGATGTCGTGACGGCGCGGGTGGCTGAATACCGTTTGGCAGGCGAGGACAGGTTGTCGCGACAACGCGAAGCGGCCGCGCGGGTCCTCGAATGCCTGCTAGAGACGCTTCAGGCAGATCCCTGGCGATCGGCTCAAGAAGCCGAACGCGGTTAAGGACGCTTGGATGTCATTCTTGCCCACTACCGCCAACGAACTGGCCGTCCGCACTGTCGGCGTTTGGTACCGGTACCACCCCGACGACGCCAACCGGCCGCGTCCAAAAGCCGTTCTCCCAGGCGCGTTTAACCCATTGCACAAAGGACATCGGCAGATCGCACAGCTTGGCGCCGAAATCCTTGCGGTGCCCGTCGACTTCGAGATATCCATGACGAATGTCGATAAGCAGCCCTTGGATCCCGACGAAGTCGCCCGGCGGGTCGAGCAGTTTGCGGTGGCGGACTCGGTGTGGATCACCCGTGCCCCGACGTTCCTCGAGAAATCACGCCTGTTTCCGAACGCTTTCTTTCTAACGGGTGCTGACACAATCGTGCGAATCGCCGACGCTCGTTACTACGACGGCAGTGAAGCCGCTCGGAACGAGGCGATTGATGAGATAACCAAACACGATTGCCGGTTTCTCGTCTTCGGTCGGCGCGTGGACGGGCGTTTCTCCTCGCTATCGGACCTGGACTTGCCGTCGGCACTCACTCGCCTTTGTACTGAAGTCCCGGAGAAACGCTTTCGCGTTGACGTGTCTTCCACACAATTGCGCACCCGCCAAGGGTAACGCGCCGTAGCCAAACGTCGGCTAATCAATACCCGTCGCGATTTTGCTGTGGGGCACGTTTCCAACGTGCCTGGCACGATGGAATCGTGCCCCACATATCTGTGTGCCGATTCCTAACCGGACTCGCATCGCGTCTGTGCGGCCATTACTGTCGTCCAAAGCCAATCGAGCAACGACTTGTATTGCCCGGCCTCGTCTTCGGTCATCGGTGTTACGTGATCCGCGTTGGGCAGGACCAGCAGCTTCTTCTGGCCCGCGTACGCTTCGATAGCAAGCCGTTGAAACTGCGACGGGACGATACGGTCCTTCTCGGACATGATAAAGACGGCAGGGGCAAAAGCTCGCTGAGCGTTGCGAATACAGCATAACTCCTTCGGCACCTGCCAGGCGATCAGTCTAGCGCCGATGTTCAGGTTCCACCATCCAAATCGTCCAAGGATTACTTGGCGAAGCGGCGGCGCGTTTCTGACGATCAGTCCGTCGATACGGCGATGGGCCGCCAAGTACATGGCGCTCGCCCCGCCCAAGCTGCTCCCGAGTACCAGGATTGGTCGTCCAGCCGCGTGCTTTTCCAGTTCATCAAATACAGCGGTTGCCACGGCCGGCGTTTTCTGAAGACTGGCCCGGCCACCACTGCCCCCGTAGCCAGGCGGATTGGCCGCCCAGATTTCCGCCCGGACATCCGGCCAGAAGTTCACGGGCTGGTCCGTCGCACGCTCCGCCCGGCCCCCGGCACCGATCAGCTTCAGCACAAACAAATCCACGTCGTCCGTGTGGTCGGCTCGAACGCGGTGAGTCCAGATTTCGATTTGTTCGTCGCCCAGGGCGATTGTGCGGCGCGATTTGCCGTCGGCCGGAATTCGGTGCGTGGTAGGGCAGAGGATGAGCCGGTCGGCAAGTCGGCTTAGGAATGTGTCCTTCATCGTTTTCAGTGTATACGTTGCCCTGGCTGCGCGCCTTCGTCGACACCCAGCAGAAATACGTCTTCGCCGCCGGGGCCGGATGCGCACACCATTCCCTCGCTCGTGCCGAACTTCATCTTGCGCGGCGCCAAATTGGCGACCACGACCACCAACCGGCCAACCAAGTCTTCCGGCTTGTAGGCGGCCTTGATTCCGGCGAACAGAGTGCGACGCTCGTCGCCGCCGAGACTGACCGTTAGCTTGAGCAGTTTCCGAGCCTCCGCCACGTCTTCGGCCGCCACCACTCGGGCCACGCGAAGGTCGACTTTGGCAAAATCGTCGATGGTGCAAGTCTCCGTCAACGGTTCGTCCTTCAGCGGCTGATCGCTGTCTTGGGACGCCGCCGCGCCGGACGCTTCGATCACTTCCGGCTCTTTGCTTTCTTCGATCATGTTATCAACGTCCTTCTTTTCCACTCGTTTCAACATATGCTTGAACTTGGCCACCGGCGTTCCGACGATCGGCGTTTTCGATTCGTCCCAATGTTCAATGGGTTTCAGCAGCAACTCGCCGGTTTGCTCCGCCAGTCGCGGTAGGACCGGCGCAAGATAAATGGCAAGCTGCCGGAACAGGTTCAGCGCGATCGTGCAAACGTTCTGAAGTTGCTGAGCTTTGTCCGGATCCTTTCGCAAGTTCCACGGTTCGGCGGATTCGACGTAGGGATTGGCACGGTCTGCCAGTTCCAGAATCAGACGCATGGCCTTGTTGTAGTCGCAATTCTCGTACGCTTCGGCGATTTCGTCACCCGCGCTGGCCGCGTGTGCGAAAAGACCGCCATCGTCCGGGTACGTTTCGGAAAGCCCAACGTTCTGGACGAACTTGGCCGAACGGCTGGCGAGGTTTACCACTTTGCCGACAAGATCGGCGTTTACTTTGGTGGCGAATTCCTCCAAATTCAAATCCAGATCGTCCAGCCGCGCACCCAGTTTCGATGCGTAGTAGTATCGCAGGTATGACGGGTCGAGATACTTCAGATACGTCGCCGCCTTGACGAACGTACCCTTGCTCTTGGACATCTTCTCGCCACCGATTGTCAGAAAGCCGTGGATGTGTACTTTTTCGGGCAACTGGAAATCGGAAACGCTTAACATTCCGGGCCAGAACAGCGTATGAAAGTACGTGATGTCCTTGCCGATGAAGTGATGGATTTCCGTGTCGCTGCCGCCGTCCCGCCACCAACTGTCAAAGTCCTCGCCGGTTTGCTCGCACCACTGGAGTGTCGAGCCGATGTAACCGATCGGCGCGTCGAACCAGACGTACCAGTAATTGCCGGGGAAATCCGGAATTTCGAAGCCAAAGTACTTTGGCGGACGGGTGACGTCCCAGTCCCTGAGCTGCTTCGGTGGATTTTCCGGATTGTCCTTTTCGCCGAGGAAATGCCCCTTCAGATAATTCGCCACCTCCGTCTGCAGGCGATCGCCTGAGTGAACCCACTGGTCCAGAAAATCATGTAGCTTTTCCAGTTCAATGAACTTGTGCGGCGCGCTCTGTAATTCGGGCGTGGCGCCCGATAGCGTGCTTTTCGGATCGATCAAATCCGTCGGTGTGTAGTTGGTCAGACACTGGCCGCAATGATCGCCGTATTGGTCCTCCGCGCGGCAAGCCGGGCACTTGCCTCGGACGAAACGGTCGGCAAGAAACGTCTCGGCTTGGGGGTCGTACAACTGTTCCACGTCTCGCTCGGCGACAAGCCCCGCACGTTGAACGGCGGCCCAGATTTCAAGGCATATCTTGCGCGTCTGTTCGCTGTTCGTGCTACCGTAATTGTCAAACCGGATGTCGAACTCGGCGAAGTCCTGTTCGTGCGCCTTTTGCATCTCGGCGATCAACTCCTCCTCGCTGCGACCCTCCTGACGAGCGCGAATCATGATCGCCGTGCCGTGGGTATCGTCGGCACAGACGTAAACGCAGCGGTGGCCGCGCAGCTTCTGGAACCGGACCCAGATGTCCGTTTGTATGTACTCCACCAGATGGCCAATGTGAATCGGGCCATTGGCGTAGGGCAAGGCTGAGGTTACGAGGATCCTTCGCTGGGTCATGACTGCTCCATTTCGACCGGTGCGGCAATCGGCTGTTTGACAAGGAGGGCCGCGTCTGGCCTTAGGTTCGCCGATCGCTCGGCCAAAACCGAACATTGTAGCGGCGTAGCAGGCCGAACGGGAGGGCAAAGCCGCTGGGGGCGGGCGGGCCAATTCGCAGCGGCGTGATATTGGCCAATGGGATAAGCAGCAAGACAGAAAGGCTCGCTCTACTGGATAAACCGAATCGTCATCGGATACCGGTAGTAGTTGCCTTGGTTCGCTTGAATGGCGGCCATGATCGTCACGACGATATCGAAGACAACGAGCGCGATCAGCAGCGGGATCCCAACCAGTACAATGCAGAGGATAGCCGCGATGATAGTCCAGATCGTAATGCTGATCTGAAAATTCAACGCTTCTTTGCCTTGATCGTCGACCAGGGCGTATTCATCCTTCTTCACGAGCCACACGACCAGCGGGCCGAGGATGTTGCCAAACGGCACGAGGTAGCCAGAGAACGTGCTCAAGTGACAGAACATGGCCCACATTCGCTCGTCGCTGTCGCCGGGCTTGGGTGGCGGTTTCATTTGTTGGTAGTCTTGCATAGTGACACTCGCAGGCTGGAGTAGTCAGTGTTATCGTAGAAAACACAGGTTTGCGGTAATCATACGTAATTCGAAACAAAGACAGCAACATTTCTATCCGAGTCCCACGTTTCCATGAATGAACGCCCGGACAAGCCAGAAAGAGAAGGTGGTCTAATCCCCCTTGAAATGCCTGATTTTGACGTGCCAAGGCAGATGCCCACCGTCAGTTGCTGGCTCGCACCGCTGGGATCCCAGGTGGTGGAAGGTGATCGCTTGATAGAGCTTCTAGCTGGCGAAGTCGTCGTTGATCTCGCGGCACCGGCAACAGGTAGACTCGCCGAAAAACGAGTCGCCGCGGGTGATTCGGTAACGCCCGGGCAAGTGTTGGCCGTGATCCAAACTGGCGACGAGCCAAGTCGCGAATGATGCCCCAGTCCCAATGCTATCTCGCCTTGGTTGCGATCGGCGGCGGCAACGCGGCATTGGAATGGCTGCAAGACAATTTGTTTGGCCTCCTCGAATTCTCACCGTTCGAAATGTTGGGATTCAGCTTCGAGTCAACGAATGTCTTGCCGTTTGTCATATCCGCGCGGGTTCGACTCCGGGCATTTACTACACTGGCTGGGACGGGGCGTCTTGTCAGTGTTTGCCTACCACCATACGAAGGGGTCCTGCCTCCGAGTGCAGCGAGTCCTTGCGCGCTGACGTCCGACACGCCAACGTCACGTCGGACGGGGGACACTTCCGTATCGCCAATTCGACGGGGTGCTCAACTTGACGGCGACATCATCTACAATCCCCACAACTCAAGCCGGAACCCGTGCGTCCGTCGAAGGAGGAGAACGAGATGAGGCTCTTGAGAATCGCTTGGGTGGGAGTGCTTCTAGTTCTGTCGGCCCGAGTGGTAGCCGGCGGCGACGCCGCGGCAACGATATCCACGGCCCAACAGATTGACGGCACCTGGGTTCTTCAGCAGGTGTCGGGTCGAGACGAACTGGACCGGCTTGTCCCCACGACCATCTCGCCGGCTCTCAAGACTCCCCATATCCGAGGTTTCAGTCTGCGCGTTCCTTGGAAGGCGATTGACCAAGACTTCTCGCTGCTGGCGGCCGGTCGCGAGATCGCTCGACGGCACGGCGTGGACTACAGCGTTCGCTTCATGGCGGGGCGGCACACGCCGAAACGCGTGTTCGACAAAGGGGCGCGGTTCTATTTGGCAACTGCCCAGCGCCGTGCTGGCCGCGATGCTGCGGAGAAGGTGCCGGCACCGTTTCTTTCCGATGGGACTCCCAATACGATCTTCGAAAACGAATACGAGCAGTTCGTAGAACGTCTCGCCTCATGGTGCCGTGAGAACGACGTGCGCCTGCTGCATCTTGCCTGGTACGGTCAGCATTGGGCTGAATTGAATCACGGGAAGGAGATCCGCGCGCTTGAGGGATACTCGTTTGATAACTGGCTGCGGGCGCACGTCCGTTTGCTCGATATCGGCCTCAAGTACGCGGGCGATGATTTGGCGGTCGAGTTGCCGTTCTCCGGATACGGACCATTGACGGAGGCCGCGTCTCGGTTCGCCGATTACGTCGTCACAAGGCTCGGTCCCCATAACCAGAAATTCTATTGTCAGGCCAACGGATGGGGGCCCCGCGGGGATTGGGGAGCGCCCTCGGTGGAAACGGAAGCAGCATTTGACAACGTCTGGAAGAAACCGATCTGCCGAGGTCAACAAGCGATCCAGCCGTCCGACTTCCAGTGGTCGAAACTGTACGAGAAGCTCTATCAAAACGGATCGACGTACTGCGAAGTCTATGCGCCAAGTTTCCTTGGCAAGCACCGTGATGAGCTTGCTGAAGAGATCCGCAAGTTCGCAGAACACTGCCGGGAGAATAGGTCGCCTCAACGGTCGCGGACGGACATGCCGAAACCGGCCGGCTGAAGGCGAAGTTCGCCGACTCGCAGGCGATGTTCGCCAGGAGACGTCCCGACGCCTCGTTCTTCCGGCGCGCCCGCATTGTAGCCGACCGGCTGGCCAGGGTGCACCATCCTGACTGATAGCGATAGGTATCTTAATCCCCCACCCCGCATTGCATTGCCGATCAATGGTTCAGATCCATCTTCTCAGCGGGCTGTTGAGTCGCAAGCGGCTTTCGTGGATTACTTCAGGTGCTGCTTGATGAACTCCAACGCCCGGGCGTGCGCATCGGCACGGAGTTTCGGGTCGGCGCCGCCGAGGCCGTGTCCGCCATCGGGTACCGTGACCAGCTCATGGGAGACGTTGTGCCGGGCGAGCTCTTTGGCCATATCGGCCGATTTGGAATACGGCACGTCCGTGTCCTTAGTGCCGTGGACCATGAGAATGGGAGGATACTCGGAAGTGATGTTCCGCACCGGACAATAGCGATCGAGCTCGCGCTGCTGGGTGGCCGGGTCAAAGCCACTGACCTCCTTGGTCCAAAGTCCATTCTGGCGAAGGTAACGGTAGTAACTCCCCCGCGCGGCCTGATTGCCTGCGCCGGTTCCGCTGATCACCTTGGGGCCGACCGCTTTTTTCATTTCCTCCATGGGCATCAACGAATTCGGGTGGCCGTGGTGCGGCGAAGGCTCCGTCAGCCAGGGCTTGTCGATATCGCCGTAGCCCCAGTAGGCCACCAGTGCCGTGGGCGGCGGCTTGACCCAGACCCCGGCCGACATGGTCAGGTGTCCGCCCGCCGAGCCGCCGGCAACGACCAGTTTGTTCGGGTCGCAATGAAAAAGCTCTGGGCCCTTCTCGCGGACCCATCGGATGGCGTCTTGCAGGTCTTCGATGATCGCCGGCACCTTGACCTCGGGTGCCAAACGGTAGTCGATCGAGACCAGGATAAACCCTTCTGCCTGGCAAAGTGCCTTCAAGTTCCTGGACACCCCTTGCCGGCTGCCTACGATCAGCGCCCCGCCGTGGATCCACACGACTACGGGCTGCACGGCGTCGCCTCCCGGCCGATAGACGTCGGCCTGGATCTCGCAATCGCCGACGGTTTTGTAGGTGTGCGTCGTCTTGACCAGGGTCGGATCGGCCGCCGTCACCGCGATCGAGTCGAAAGCCACAACAGCAAACGCCGCAACAAGGGGCAAACAGCCACGTAGGGTCCGGAAATCTTGCATGACACCATCCTCGCAAAAAGCGGAACCACTCCACACTCGCACGCTCCGGCGGGGCGACCGTCAGGAGCCCCGACGCACCAAGGATTGGAAAACTGATTTCCGCCGACAGAACTGATTCTACGTGGAGGAACTGATGATTCAAGACTGGGCTCCTATACCCGTGCCGGTGTTTGGCGTTTTTGTGGGAGGGATTCGCGGCCCATCGTTCGTCCGCAATGCTGGACCCAGGAGCATCGTTGTCTTGAAGCGGTGCGGCATTTCAGGCTCTCGGGATTGAGTCGTCATGGTTGACATCGCCGCATGCGCAAGTGAGGATTGTCTTGCTCAGCCATCGGTCCGTGCTTGACCTTGAACGGCTGCAGACGCCAAATGCAGGTTTATGCGGACAACTTCTACACACCAAGTTGAGCGGGCGGAGACAACAATGGATGGCGGCCTACGTTGGGTGTTCCCTTCTTCCTGTCAAAGCATACTCGTGGTTATTGCCGTGGCTGCCATGGTGCTGGCTACGTCAGGAAGAAGCAGCGCTCTTCAGGAGGTGGGACCACTGATCGAAAAGCTGGCCTCGGCCGATCCCGCCGAGGCGGAAAAGGCCCGCGACGCTCTGCTTGCGCGCGGCGGTCAGGTGATCGTGCCACTTCGCAAGGCAATCGCCGGGTCCGGCGACGAGAGATTTCGCAGAAGGGCGACGGTCATCGTCGAGCGACTCGAAGTCCGAATGGCGGCCGCAGACCTGTCTACAAAATGGGGCGATCGCTGGTACGCGATTCGCGCCGAGGGACACAATCACGGGTGGCTCCATTTGAAGCTCCAGGAAATAGACGGAAGGTTTCTCCTCACGGATGAGTTTTACGTGGGGGACACCCAGTCGATGCACATGAGAAACGTACTGTCCGTCACGGCCAAGATCGACGATTTCCTGACGATCGAGCAGTTTTCGTGGATCGCGGAGAGGAAGAACAAGGAGGAGTCCTTCGAGATCCGTGCGCATGTCAGTGGCGACAAAATGGTCGTTACGCGAAACACGTTCGAGAAGGAGGAAGGCGAGGGGGAGGGCGAGCAAGAGGCTCCGCCAAACCTGACCACCGACCTGGCGGTCATGCGGCTTGTGACCCTGCTGCCAGAGAGCAGAAGTTATCCGGTTTCGGTCCTTTCGACGTTCCAGAAGCCCAAACTCCTTCATGCAGTCATGCGGTTCGATGGACACGAAACACTCTGGCATGGCGGGCGCAGGATCAAGACGCGCCGCTTCAAGATGTCGGATCCGGAAACGGCTGACAAGACGTACTGGGTGTCCGAGAAGGGCGAATTGCTGAAGGTACACTTGTATGGAAAAGTTGAGCTTATCCTCACGAACGAGAAGCAAGCCAAGGATATCGATCAACCTCCGGAGATCGACGAGCGGCCCGATCTGGCGACATTACGGCGGATGCGGCCGCCGGACGAGAAGATCCCCGTCTTCCCGGGAGCGGCGGGTTTTGGAACCCGGACACGGGCCGGCCGCGGTGGGAAGGTGATCGAAGTCACTTCGCTGGCCGATTCCGGACCCGGCACGTTGCGGGAAGCGTTTGTTGATCCGTCCCCTCGCATCATCGTTTTTCGGGTCGGCGGAACCGTCAATCTCAAGGAGTCACTTTTTGTTTCGAGTCCCTTCGTGACCGTTGCGGGTCAGACAGCGCCGGGCGGGGGAATCACCATCAGGAATGAAGGGATCGTTATTACGAGCCATGACGTACTGATCCAACACATCCGAGTGCGACCAGGAAACGAAGGAAGGGGCGAGCCCGAAAACAATGACGCTGTCGCGGTGCTTGGGCCACACGGCGAGGTCGACGGGGCGTACAACGTGGTGCTTGATCACATCTCAGCAAGCTGGGGTGAGGATGAGACCGTGAGCACTTGGTTCGGGGCGTCAGACATCACGATATCTTCGTGCCTGATCAGCGAGGCGTTGGACAAGAGTCGACATCCGAAAGGACGGCATGGCGCGGGACTGTTGATCGGTGACCGGAGCGATCGAGTCACGGTTCATCACACCGTGCTTGCGCACAACGACTTTCGGAACCCTCTGATCTCAGAATCAGGGACCGTCGATTTTGTGGGCAACGTCATCTACAACTGGGGCAGGACGTGCGGGCAAGTCACGGCGACCGAGGGCATCCAGACTCGGATCAACTTCGTCGGCAACGTGTTCCTTGCCGGACCTTCGAGCCCGCCGGGGATGTATGAGCTCGTGGTGGACCAGAATCTGGCCGACCAGGGCCAATGGCTCAAGATCCATGCCAAGGACAATCGCGGGCCGCACCGCCGTGGATTTGAGGTCGACGAATTCACGCTGGTAAGCGTTGGTTGGGACGGCAAGCCCCTGCCAAAAGAATGCAGATCAGAGCAACAGATCCAAGCCCCTGCGGTAACGCGAATCCACGACATGGCAAGGGTGCTTTCCCGAGCCGGGGCAACGGTCCCAGAGCGGGATGAAGTTGACGAGCGCGTCATCCGAGACATCCGGAAGAAAACCGGCCGGATGCTCAACTCGCCCGAAGAAGTTGGCGGATACACACCAGCAACTAGCGGGCAGCCCCCAGCAGACAGCGATCATGATGGAATGCCGGATGAATGGGAACTCGCGACGGGGCTCGACCCGAAGAATGCCGCAGACGGCAAGGCCGACCAGGACGGAGACGGTTACACCAACATCGAAGAGTACTTGCACTCTTTCACAATGCCTGACAGCCCGTGAATAGCATCCCATAACCCGTGCGACGTGAGGCATACCGAAGATCGACCAGTTTTGACACGCAGTAACTAGAAGCTGAACGCGTGGAGAAGGACGGCAATGGCTAACGAAATGTCTTCTCGCGAGCGAATGCTTGCGGCGTTGAATTGTGAGAAACCGGATCAGATTCCCATGGCGTTCATGATCTTCAGCGCGTTGAATCGACGCCTCAACCAGCCGCGAAGGGGCGGGGATCCCACCGCTGCCATCGAAGCGCAAATCGAACTTGGCCTCGACACGGTTGTCGACCTGACCTTCTTTGCTCCTCACGTGGACGAGATCGGCCACTCTGACGCACCGGGTTTTCCTGTACGACTGGGCGAAGGCGTGAAGACTCGCCAGTGGGCAGAGACTCAAGAAGGCGATCGTTATCCCTCGTTGCATAAGCAGTACGTCACTCCCTCCGGGACACTGTCCATTGTGGTTGGCCAGACAGAGGATTGGCCCTACGGCGATGCCGCCAAAGGCGACTTTCGCGTTCCGCTTATGGACGATTACGTTGCACCGCGATGTCTGAAATACCTCGTTGAAACAAGACAGGACCTCGTGCCCCTGCGTCATCTTCTTGTGCCACCGACAGAAGATGATCTGAACACCTGTCGCAAAGCATGGGGTAAAGGTAAGGAACTGGCTAGGAAGCACGATCTCCTACTCGCCGGCGGCTGGGGCGTGGGTGGCGATGCGCTGGCGTGGTTCTGCGGACTTCAAAACGCCGTGATGATGGCAATCGACCATCCCGCCTTCCTGGAGGAATTGCTGAGCATCATCGATGCCTGGAACCGACCACGGATGCAGGCGTTCTTAGACTACGGCGTTGATCTGTTCGTCCGGCGCGCGTGGTACGAGGGGACTGACTTCTGGTCGCCGGGTCTCTACCGACAGTTCTTCTTCCCGGTCATTCGTGAGGAAGTCCGTATGGCGCACGAAGCCGGCGCGAAGTACGGCTACATCCTCACCAGTGGATCCATGGCGTTGCACGAGATGCTCATCGAGCTGGGCGTTGACGTCCTTATTGGCCCCGATCCCATCCAAGGCAAGGGCACAGACCTGAAGCGTACGGGTGAACAACTGCGTGGCAAGATGTGCACAT
>JADHUC010000007.1 GCA_016784735.1 Pirellulaceae bacterium
TAAGGCATGGTATTCCCCACGGATTCAGGACAACCACGGATTAGCGTGGCACGAAAGCATATCATCTTGGACTCTGCACACAACGCGTGTCATTCCAGTCCAACGCCTGTTTGAAGATAGACCGCAAACGTGGCAAGCCAATGTTCGCCTTCGTAATGTCCGCTGAAGACGTAGCCGTATCCCATCCGTGCGTGACTGAGGGCGGCTTCGGTCAGAATCGTCTTGCGTTGGTCGTCTTGTTCAAGAGCTGATGCAATTCCGAGCATCGTCCAGCCGCGCGAAAGATCAAGACCCGCTAAGTGAACCAGTTTGCCGTCGGTCACGTCGGTCACTTCAACCGGCTCGAGTAGATTGCCGACTTGCTTCTCTCGCAGCCCTGGGAAGAACCGATCGAGCCAATCCGAGAACTCATCTTTCGGCAAGATTCGCCTCATGAAATCGGCTTCATTCAAACCTGCCGAGAAGAAATCCTCGCCAGACGGCTCATACTGCGCCGGGTAGTTGCGGTCACCAACGTAGTAATCGCGGCCGCATTTGATGATCAGTTTCTCCAGTTCGTCGTCGCCGACCGTGCGCGCGTAATCCGTTGCCTGGCCCAGGGCAAACGCGGTGTCCGGATGCACGCCGGTGCGAATCGGATGGCTGAGCCGAGGCAGGTATCCTTTCATCAGTTCAACGATCTTGTTTTCCAAGGGCCGGAAGGCGTCTCGCCATTCCCTTCCGTCCTCATCGTCCCAGGTGTGGAGTTCGGTCGCCAGCCGCAGCGCCCATGCCCACCCGTACATCCGTTCGAACGATCGGTTTTCCCGTATGTCGAAATACGCGGCTTCGGTCTTCATCTTCTCCAGCGTCAGGTGCCTGGCGAGTCGTTCACGCATTCGCCGCGCGGTTGAGCATTCCGGGTACAGTTTCAGCAGCCGAACCAGCATCCAATGTCCGTGGACCGAGCTATGCCAATCGAAACAACCATAGAAAGCCGGGTGCATTTCCTTTGGAGATTTGATGGAGTCCGGGCCAACCATCACATTCGACGGCTTGTTGGGATACTCTCTTTCCATCCCTTCAAGGGCCAGATTGGCAAATGCAGCGACTTGGGCGTCGGTCAATACAGTACCCAGCTTGGGCAGTTCCGCGCCAAAACTGTCCTGCATGACCGACTGAAGCGTCAGAACGACGACGATGACCAGCGAAAGAGTCTTCATGGAATGGCCTCTCACTCGAATGCGTTTCTTGAACTTGTGCAGCCTTCGCTAATTGTTAAAAAGGTCGAGTGGTTTGTCCACTCATTGATCCAGAATCGGCGGAACCCGCGTGGCCGCACGTTCCGTTGTTCGTCCTTTCACGGTCGCCAACGAGCATACCAGAGAGCTTCATACCACCACCGAGAGCACCTTGCCATTTCACGATCGCCGCAATTAGCTACCCCGCTCTTGCTTCGGGTTCCCGTCCGTTAGAGAATCTGGCGTTGTTGCCGTCGCTTCAGGCACACCGAAGTGCGCGACGGCACGTCGGGCGAACGATTCACCGCTCCAAGAGTTGAGTCCGTGCATTCAGAGTGACCTATGATACTGTGTTGTTCTTCTCATCGCTTTCGCTTCTTCGGATGGTGTGTCGTATTTGCGATCGGGGTGACGTTCCATGCCCCGACTCGGACGTTGCATGCGGCCGACCTTCAACAATTCCACACAGATGCCAGGGGAACACCGACAGGGAATGCCCCTGTGGTTGACCCGTGGCGTGTCATCACGGTGGACCCGGAGTACGGCGGACACTGGGTGGTCGCGGGCGACGTCGACGGAAACGGCGAGGTCGAAATCGTCTCGGCACAGAACTTCAACGAGGGGGACAACCACTTCACTTCCGCGGTCGTTGCTCAGAGACTCGACGGGAGCGTGCTGTGGCGCTGGGGTGATCCGAAACTCGGGCGTCGCGGACTTCACCACGATGTGGCGTGTCAGATTCACGACCTGGACCGCAACGGCGTGAACGAAGTGATTGTCGCTGCCGATCAGCAGGTCGTCATTCTCGACGGCCCGACAGGCGAAGTCCGCCAGAGCTTTCCCATTCCCAAGCATGCGAGCGACTGTGTTGCTTTCGCCGACCTGTCGGGCAGAGGATGGCCGTCCGATGTGCTGGTCAAGACAAGATACGGCCAAATTTGGGCCTACACGGCCGACGGCAATCTGTTGTGGACGGCCAAATCACCGGGTGGATATCGCACATCGCATCAGGCGCTGCCCGTTGATCTGGATGGAGACGGTCGTGACGAAATCCTGGCTGGATACGCCGCGCTCGATGCCGACGGGTCGACGCGTTGGGTCTTCGAGGCTGATCACGAGCGGAAGAACGCCGGTCACGCCGATTGCTGGCGAGTCGTTCGTTTGGCAGGAAAGGCCGAGGACACACGCCTGATCATGACGATGTGTGGAGGCAACGCGCTTGTGATGACCGACGGTAACGGCAGCCTTGTCTGGAAGAAGACCGGACACCATTACGAGTCGGTCGATGTGGGTGAAGTTCGCGCTGATGTCCCCGGCCTCGAAATAATCGTCGACGTCGACCATTTGCGGGTACCAGAGAGGCCGTTGTGCGTCTTCGACGAACAGGGCGAGTTACTTGGGCAGATCGTCACGGATTACACGCGGCATCATGTGTTGGTGGACTGGACCGGCGACGGTTGTGACGAAATCGGTTCTGCCTTGCCACGAGGCCTTTTCGACGGACGCGGCAAACGCATCGTAACCTTCGCTGTCGGCCCGAACGAGCGTCCGGGGATCATGGCAACTGGTGAGTTGACTGGCGACGGTGGCGATGATGTCCTTCTCACGACCAGCAGAGACAGTGTGTACAAAGTCTATCTCTACACGAATGACATTGCCGCGTCTGAAGAAGGCCGCGAAATCACTGGGACGGGAAGAAATTTCACGTTGTATTGACCTAAGGGGCATCATGGTGGTTGATGAAGGAAGGCTGCCCCAAAAACCTCATTTTGCCTGCGCGGTCAGTTTTCGTTGAACCACGGCCCAACGAAGACCGCGTGATGCGATAGAACTGAATCGCGAGTGTAATCATGTTGGATAAGAGATTGCTGCTGTTGATTCCCGTTGCGCTATACGTCTGTACTGGAGCGATGGTGGGCCGCGGCGACGATTGGCCGCGATGGGGCGGACGGAACGACTGCAACATGCTATCGACGGAGACCGATCTGCCCACCTCGTTCGAGCGCGGCACAAGACGGTCTGATGGTAGCGGAATAGACTCGACAACCGCGGAAAACGTCAAATGGACCGCCAGGCTGGGTTCCATCACCTACGGGACGCCGGCGGTGGCCGACGGAAGAGTCTACGTGGGCACGAACGACTTTCGACTTGGCGATCCGCGATTGACGGCGACCCGAGGCGGAGTGCTCAAGTGCTTCGACGAGCATACGGGCAAGTTGCAGTGGCAGTTGGTGATGCCGCGCAAGCCGATCGACAAACGGGAATTCGCCTTCGACCACATGCACTTGGGCGTATGTTCTACGGCCACCGTCCAGGAGGATCACGTATACCTGGTTACGAGCCGATGCGAGGTCGTCTGTTTGGACGCCCGCGGACAGACCGATGGAAACGAAGGGCCGTTTACCGAAGAAGGGCGGTACATCGCCGGCGCAGGCCAACCGCCAGTCGAAGTGCAGCCGACCGACGGAGACATCGTCTGGCTGTTTGACATGTGGGAGGATCCCCGTGTTGCCACGCGGCCGACCGACGCCGCCAACAGCTCGGTGTTGATCGTCGGCGATTACCTGTATGTCTGCACTTCCAACGGCGTCGACCAGTGGCCGTCAGACACAAAACCGCTGGTTGTCCCCGCGCCGTTGGCACCGAGTCTTATCGTGCTGAATAAGAAGACGGGTCGATTGGTGGCCGTCGACGACGAGACGATCGGCACTCGGATGCTGCACGGAATGTGGTCTTCCCCTTCGGCAGGCCAAGTCGACGATAGGACACTTGTGTTCTTTGGCGGCGGCGATGGGTGGTGCTACGCCTTCGAGGCTCTGGACGAGGAGCCGAACGAATTGGCTAAGTTGAAAAGAGTCTGGTCTTTCGACTGCAATCCGCCGCACTACCGAGTGTACGAGAACGGCAAGCTGCTTGACTATCGCTGCGGCGATAAACGAAATCCGATGAGCCGCAACGAGAACGATGGAACGTTCGTGGGCCAGAGCGAAATCGTTGCCACGCCCGTGTTCCAAAACAATCGGGTGTACGTCGCCATCGGCCGCGATCCGCACCACGGACGGGGCCGCGGCAACCTGGTGTGCATCGACGCGACGCAAACCGGCGACATCACAGAAACCGGCGAGATCTGGTCTTACGATGACATCGAACGAACCGTGTCGACAGTGGCGATTGACGACGGCCTGCTCTATATTGCCGATCTGCCGGGGCGGATTCACTGCCTGGAAGCGGACACCGGGCAATGTCGCTGGGTGCACGAAACGAAATCCGAGACATGGGGTTCAACGTTGCTGGCCGACGGCAAGATCTATCTGGGCACCGAGCGAGCGCTGGTCGTTCTGGCGGCCGGCAACGAGCCGCAACTGCTAAGCGCAGTTCGTCTCGGCGCACGGATGGACACGTCGCCGGTCGTGGCCAACGGAGTTCTGTTCGTGGCTTCGCACCGATACCTTTGGGCCGTTCACAACACGGCGGGTCTACCGCGTTAGGGCGTCAGTCTATAGCATACTGGCCCGTTGTGGGGCACGTTTCCAACGTGCCTTTTTGGCTGCGGGTACGTTGGAAACGTGCCCCACTCGCACTTGCCTGTGTGAAAACCGTCGCCACGATTCGACAAAATCGTTGAGAGTATGTACCTTGAGAAGATGGACTCGCCGGGAACGCATACGGTGGTTCTCGTCGCAAGCGCACTCGGAACGCAATAGAAGAACGAAGGAGAATATCACGATGTCCTGCGAAATGAACCGACGCGAGATGTTGGCCCGCGGCTTGGGTACGGCCGGTGCATTGGTCGCCGGTGGACTACATACCGCTCGTGGTGCGGAGGAGGCTCCCGCCTCGCAACTGCAGGCCGACAAATCGGCCGAAGCGCCTAGTTCGCCGGTGGCGATCGAGAAATGCGATTCGTTCGATCCCCAGGTCTTCCGAAAGTCGCTCGATAAGACGTTCGACCTGATCGGCGGCATCGACGACATGGTGCGTGGCAAGACGGTCACCATCAAGATCAACCTGACGGGAATGAAGTGGGATCCACTGGGCGGAATGCCGGCCTACGAGACCTATCAGACTCATCCAAACACGGTGGCCGCCCTGTGTGCAAGCCTGGCCGACGCCGGCGCCAAGCGGATGGTTGTGGTCGAGAACCTCTATTGGGATCGGCCGATGGAGCAGACGTTGATCGATTCAGGCTGGAATCTCAATGCGATCAAATCGGCCGGTGATCATAAGGTGACGTTCGAAGACACAAGGCATCGGGGCCCGTTTCCGGCATACAGCCGATTCAAAGTGCCGTGGAACGGTTTCATCTATCCCGCCTTCGACCTGAACGCACGGTTCGAGAAGACGGACGTGTTGATCTCGCTGGCCAAATTGAAACAGCACGCGTGTGCGGGCATCACCGGCGCGGTGAAGAATTTCTTCGGCATCACGCCGTGTTCGCTGTATGGCAACGATGCGCCGAACGAGAATCCGCTGTCGCACCGTACCAGGATGTTTCATTCCGGCAACAAGAGCGTGCCCGATGGCGTGCCGGCGGAGGTTGATAACGACCTGCCGCGCACGTCGGTTGTCCGAGTGCCGCGGATCGTTGCCGACATCTGGGGCGCTCGGCCAGCGGAATTGAACATCGTCGAAGGTATCCGCACCATCAGCGGCGGAGAAGGTTATTGGAACCGAGGCGTGGCGATCGTCGATCCCAAGGTGCTGATCACCGGGCGAAACGGCGTTTGCGTCGACGCCGTCAGCACTGCCGTGATGGGTTTCGATCCACAGGCCGCGCACTCGCAATTCCCGTTCCAAGGAGACAACCACTTGCGCCTCTTGGCCGAGATGGGCATGGGTACAAACGACGTGAGCCGCATCGAAATAGCCGGAGTACCGCTGAAGGATGCCGTCTATCGCTTCCAACCGGGGCGTACTGGCTAGGCATTCTCGGATTGTGCGACGCCCCAGTTGGCTAATAGCCCGTCAGATTGTCGTCCGCATCCGCGGTTGCCAAACGACCCAACGTTTCGAACAGATCTTTCGCCGAATCGCAGGCTATCCGCTCGGGTCTGGTATTGGACATACCGTGCGACCTGCCCGCTTGGTACAATGTACTTAGACGTTGTGCAAATCAGACTGCGTTGGTACAAGTTGGGTACGCCTGATCGTCCCGACTCCCAAGTTCTCGAAAGGACTTTGTGATGATTCCAATAGCCCGGTGCCTTCTACTTGGCTTGCTGCTGTTCATGCCGTGTCTTCCGGCGTTCGGGAAAGGGCCCCGTGAGGGGAAATCCACTGGCGATGTCGAGAAGCTGCAAGGGACCTGGTTAGCCGATTTGGAGCCCGGTCTCCAGGATCGGCTCGTACTCGACGGCAGCCGGCTCCTTCTAGTGAGCATCCACAAGGGGCGAGAAACAGTCATTTGGGACGGCCATTTCGCGATCAACGAGTTGGCGGACCCGAAACAGATGGATTGGACTCCGCTTCGTCGCGACAATCGAAATCCGCCGGCAAATCTGGCGATCTACCACCTCGACGGCGATGTCCTGTTGATCGTCGGGAGTACCCAAGGTCCCCGGCCGACTGCCTTCTACTCCGGCGGCAGTGAGTACAGACCGAAGACCGTCGTTTTTCGACGTCAGAAAGTTGAAGGTGAAAGAAACTCGCTCCGCATTACCATACCCGCGGCGACCTCTCTGGAGTGAACGCGGCGGGGCACGCTAGGACATAAGGCCCGGCTCCCGTTCAACTTCATAGTACAAAGCTGCGCGTGAAAGATCCCGCCGAATCGCTATCGACGCCTTCGCCCTGGCTTGGTACCGGCTGCTGCCTGCTTTCGGCGTTGTGCTATACCGCGGTTAATATCTGCCTGCGTCAATTGGCCGAACTCAAGATCGAACCGGCATGGGTGATTTGCGTCAAGGAAGCCGTGGCGGTCGCGGTTGTTGGGCCCTGGCTGATGTGGCGGATCCACCGCGGGGTTCGCTTTTCGTTTCCCATGCGGGCCCTGGCTGTCTTGGTGTTGGCCGGACTGGCCGTGCAGTTGGCCGGGAACTTAGGCATTCAATGGGCCTTGGGCATCATCGGTCTGGCAATCAGTATGCCCGTGACCTTCGGCGTGATGTTGGCCGCCAGCGCCGTATTCACCGTCGCGTTGTTTCGTGAATCGCTACCGCCTCGTTCGGTCGTAGCCGTGGTAACGGTGGTTGTTTCCGTCACGCTGCTGAGCGTCGGGGCGGCGGGAAAGGACGGATCGTCGGAGACATCATCCGCCGCAGCCGGCACGGTCATGGTTCTGCTTGGAATCGCTGCGGCTTGCGTCGGCGGGGCGATGTTCGCCAGTCTCGGTGCGGCGATCCGTTACGCGGGCAAGGCACGTGTGCCCGTCGCTGTGACGGTGGCCGTCGTGACCGGGATGGGCGTGATATCGCTTGGCACGCTGAGCATCGTGCGGCTGGGACCGACGAAGATGCTGGCCACCGACTCGAGTGCCCTGGCCTGGATGATCGCTTCCGGAGTGTTCAACCTAATCGCTTTCGCGTTGATCACCAAAGGACTGCAACTGACCACTCTGGTGCATGCGAACGTCTTGAACGCCTCGCAGGTTGCTCTCGGGGCAACCGCCGGTATCCTACTTTTCCACGAGGCTTACAACCCTTGGCTGATCTGGGGCGTCGCGTTGACGATTGCCGGCATTGCACTCTACGGTCACCCTCGGAACAAGCAAGAGTCGGGCTAGGCTTTGAGCATGACGGCGGTCATGTCGTCGCGCTGAGGCGCGTCCTGCGAGAACCGACGGGCTGCTTGGTAGAGCAGTTCCAACGTCTCACCAGACGGTAGCCTGTCATTGGTTCGGATCAGTTCGAGAATACGTGCTTCCCCAAACAAATCGCCATCAGGACTCGCTGCCTCCAAGAAACCATCCGTCGGTATTAACAGCGTCTGGCCTGGCTGAAGCGTGACTGGCGGTTCGGTAGGGATCGTCAGGTCCGGAAGGCACCCAAGTATCGTGCCTGTGCTATCAAGCCTCTTTCCCGCGCCCGTCGAGTCAAGCAAGTACCCGAGTTGCCCAGCGCTGGCATAAGAAAGCGATCGATCCTGCGGGTCGATTTGCGCGAAGAACAGCGTAACGAAAAACCCGTCCGGGGTTTCCTCCAAAAGGAATCTGTTCAAACGCGCCAGCACAGCGGTTAGATCGCTGGAAGACGCAACCAGCCCCCGCAAATGTACGCTGGT
This sequence comes from Pirellulaceae bacterium, assembly GCA_016784735.1. Classification (GTDB taxonomy): domain Bacteria; phylum Planctomycetota; class Planctomycetia; order Pirellulales; family Pirellulaceae; genus JADHUC01. The sequence goes on from JADHUC010000007.1 coordinate 8,439, forward strand.
TGCTGCCATGATCATTGCACTGTCGATACCGTGGCCGCTCACGTCACCCACGACAATTCCCAGGGATCCATCGGGCAGCGAAAGAAAGTCATAGAAATCGCCACTCGTTTCCTCCGAAGGACGTAGGATGGCACCGATGTCAAAACCAGGTAGAGTCGGCTCCGTCTTCGGAAGAAGTGTTCGCTGGATCCGTGCGGCGAGACGCAATTTCACCCGAGTCGATCGCAACGCATACTCGGCTTCGAGCCGCGCGTTGCGTTCCGCCAGGGCTTGACGTTCGGTTTCGCTGTCTCTGAGTTGCCGCTCAGAGTAGTGACGTTCTCGCACATTCGTGTTCAAGCTTCTTCCTGCCATCACGATTCCGATTGCCCCGACCAGCCACAGCAGACCGTGGCCCACGGCAACGGCACGATTGTGGTTTCGAGCCAGAGCGTAGAGTGGTTCCATGGGCACGCTGACGGCGATCCCGCCTTGGACATCACCGACTTTGTATCCTTGCGTCTCGTGGCATTTCAGGCAGCCTTCCTCCGTAAGCAACGGACGCATCAGACGCATGTGGGGTTTGCCGTCAAAGTGGTCGATCGACGTGACCTCCTTCGCACCACGACCGAAAGCGTGCAGGGCTTCGGTTTCCCACGAGTCTGCCTTATTCTCGGGACGAAGGGGATTCTCGCTCGTGATGTGGCTGTGGACGCCCGTGCGCTGTCGCTCCATGTCGTACACCTGCCGACTGACCATGGCTGGGTTGCGCAGCGTCAGGCTACCCTTGGGTGTGTCAATGTCGCGTTCAGAGACCTTCTCCAGGTAGACGCTGGACTGCGTTTCCTCGTTCACCCATACGTACACACCTCCGTGTTTGGCAATCCAGCTCCGATAGGAAAGGTCCTTCTCAAACGCCGTTGCCGCGTGTGCGCGTGCCGTTCCGAGAGTCTCCTGTTCCTGCTGATGCACACTCCACGCGAGCGATGCGACGACGACGATCGTCCATAGCACCAACAGTCCGCAGACATACTTCGCGATACCGGGTTCGAAGGCAGCTTGGTCAAATCCGTCTTGTGACTTAGCCGACTCGATGTCCGAATCAGTGGCACTGGTCATTTGCTGCAAATCCTATCCAAGAGGGGCTTAACGGCGTGTAGTTGTCTCGCCACTAACAACACCCAATCGAGTTTCTCCGAGGCGCGCAAGTGGGTCTTCACTAGAAAAAGGCTGCGTGGCTTTCGTTTCTAGGCGCTAGTTCTTGGAGAACTAGGACAAGTATTGTCCGCCTTGTACGCAGAACCGTTTGGGACATAAGAACTTAGCGCCAATGAACGAACTGATGGAATTCGCTCCACGGAACGGCCCAATCGGACGGATGAACGATAGTCAGAAGGAGCTTGCTCCCGCAGCCTGAAGGCTGAACTCCAGCGCGGAATCTCAGAATGTCAACCCACCGGAGCGCACCTATCGGTGCCATTCCGGCGCGAAGAAACTGATCGCTTCGTCGAACGTGGGTTTGCGACGAAAATCCGCTGGCTTGTAAGAGGGTTTTCCGGGATCCGGATTGACCCACTGCGGATGGTGCCGGCCGTAGTAGCCGCCATAGAACTGATAGTTGGCATCCACCCAGCGGCTGAGAATCATCAATTCCCTTTCTGTGAGCATCCGGGAATGGTCATCTTCGGCGTTCTTCGGGTGGGTGGAATTGGTTAACACGTCGATCAATGTGCTCTTGGCGCAACCCAAGCTCCTTGGGGGAAGATACGCGCCGTTGTAATTGCCCCGATCCCCGTGGAGGAATGATGTGAATTCGGGAATGATCGGACCAGCCAGCTCCCTTCTGGCAAGCTCTTCGTACGAGGTGTTGTAGTAGAGCGTGGCTTCGTCGGTCAGCTTCAGGCCACCGGCAGGTTCGCTTTTGCCGTGACACGAGACACACTTGGCGTTGAAGATCGGTTGAATATCCGTGGGGTAATGGATGACCTGTCCCGCCCGACCGTCTCCGCCATTCTCGACAAGGTCACACGGTTGTGGCTGCGGTGTGCTCGGTGCACGGGTCAACGCCAGTGGCGTTACGGAACCTAGCGCCGACGCGGTATGGGCGGCTTGCCCATGGCAACCAGTGCAGGAACGGACTTCCCCTGGCGCGTAATTCACATACGTCCTCTCTCGCTGGATCTCCCTGAAGTTCTCGTCCAAAGCCTGGAAGAAGATGCTGCGATTCGCCGGTACCAGAAAATGAGCTGAACCGTCTTCTTCGACGGGCACAATCCCCCACTGCACGCGCGGCCAGAGCGCCGCTTTCCAACTGGAACTGCTCAGCGAGGAACCCCACCGTCTGCCAGTGTCCCAGTAACGCGGTACAGCTTCGTTGATTCGCAGCCATTTGACTTCTCCCGGCTCGACCCCCTGCATCCCCCGGCTGATATTGCTCAGGATGCACAGAGCCTGATCGCTGGCGGCGTATTCGGGATTACGCACCGTTTCAATTGCAGGCGGCACGCGTCGCGGGACCAGCGGCGTGGGATGCCAGCAGGAGAGCTCGTCATCCGCGTGAACAAAACGATGGTTTCCCTCGGTATCTACGAGATACAGAGAATAGGCGTCGGCAACGTTCTTGTAGTGATCCGTGGGATCGACCTTGAGAGAAACCAGAAACTCTCTGTCGCTGACCGGATAAGGGTGTGTATACAGGTGCCCCTGCTGGCCGTTCCGATCATGCACGTGCCGACCTTCCTTGGTCAGAAAATGCCAACCGGGTTCGGTCCGGCGTTCGACGAACACATGCGGAGTCAAATTCGTGACCGCGTTTCGTTCATCCCACTGAACGTAGTCCGCTTCGTCCGGATCCGGACCGCGTGCACGAACGCCTTTCTTGAAGTCGATCAGCATGATCGCTCCGAGGCAACCTCCTTGCGGAAAGTGGCACGTCCCGACACAGACCAGACGATCATCGCTGCCGGGAACAGCTTGGGGATACATGTAGACGGTCGTGGTGTCGTCGGCCACTCCGTACCGTTCGCGCGGCGCGGTTCCGTCCGGATTCATCGACCATATCGTCTTGCCGACACGAGCGCCCTTGTCGATATACTCCCAGCGGTGGTACATGACACGGCCATCGCCGAGAACCACCGGGCAGAATTCACTGACCGGACTGTGAGTGATCTGTTCGACATTCGTGCCGTCCGCATCCATGCGATGCAGACCCGGAGCCACAAGGGCAGCCGATCCCCCGCACAGAACGGTGTGCTCGCAACGCGTCGAGGAGAATATGATCTTGCCGTCTGGTAGGTAGCAAGGGTGGATGTCATCGGTGTGCCACGGCCTGCCCCAGCGTGCCACCTTGTCCGCCTCATCCTCCGGCGGGAACAATATCTGCCGCAAACCCGTGCCGTCCGTGTTCACTTCCCAAATTCGAAAACCGGATCCGGGATCCTGGCGAAAATCAAGGATGACCTTCTTAGCATCGAAGGACAATCCAATCTTGCCAATGAAGCCCTTACCGCCGGGCAGATCAGCGGCCGTGATGACCGTCCGCTCGGATTGCGTTCGAAGGTTGAAGATGCAGATTGCGTTTTCGGGAAGGAACCGGTCGGGACTGGTGCCGTTGTTGATGTCCGTGTAATAGTGATCGGAAGAGTAAGGCTTGCGTTTGACAAAGATGATTTCCTCGAAGCCTAGTTCGTCCGGATCAACCGTTGCCTCGGGCGAAGCCTGGGCAATCATCGGCAGCCGAACAACCTCGCGTGCATTGGCGGTATCTACTGGCCACGAGCCGATACCACTCAGCACGATCGGTGCCAAAGCAAGCAGAAACAGTGCCGAAACAACGGTCGGAGTTCTTGTAGAATTGCGCATCAGATAATCCATCCTGTAAACAATGCGTATCGTCGTTGACTGCCAGTGCCGCTGCAGCGAACCGTTTAACCCCGAGCCGAAGGCGACGGTTATTGTGAGCGGCTCGATGCGCCTCGACCGTCGCCTTCGGCTCGGGGTTAAACGACTATTCGCGACGGGCTACGTTCCCTTATTCACACCAATCTAACGGGCATCTCCCAGTATGTCAAAATGGACGTGGAGACACCCTCTATTCACGACTCGATTCAATGCGGTAGAGATGCCCGTCCGTGCGGAGATAGATCGCACCCTCGGAGACGGCCATCGAGGCCAGCGTCCGCCCGTCGAGCCGGTTGCTTGCCAATCGCTTGAAATCGGGCCCAGCGGCGATAACCGTCGCGACGCCTTCTTCGTTGAGAAAGTAGACACGACCGGCGGCGTAGACAGGCGATGCAGAGAAATCGCCTCCGAGCCGCTGCCGCCAATGCTGCGTACCCGTCCTGGCATCCAGGCAAGCAGCAATGCCGTCGTCACTCACGATAAACAACTCGTCGCCAACCAACAGCGGCGAAGGACTCAACGGTACGCCACGTTTCAGCGTCCAAGCGACATGCGATTCGGTCACGTCACCCTGGCCATCGGGCCGAATGGCATAGAGGGTGGCCGGTGGGTCAAAGCCCGAGCAGATGAACACCAACCCGTGCCCGTAGACAGGCCGAGGCACCAACGAATAGCCGACGTAACGTGACGACCAGATCTCTTCACCAGTCAACGGAACGTATGCCGTTACACGATCCCCGCCAGTGCTCACAACCTGACTCTTACCGTCGACTTCGATAACAAGCGGTGTGGAGTAGGAATGTCGCCCATTCGGCCGGTCGCTTTTCCAGACGATCTGCCCCGTGTTCTTGTCGAGCGCGACGATGAACTGATCGCTGCGGCCGTCGCAACTGATAATCAACAAGTCGCCAAACAGGGCGGGACATCCGGCCGGTCCGTGGCCGTGGTTGTACTCCAGGGCGGTCTGCCAGACGATCTTCCCGTCATTTGACAGACAAGCAGTTCCATGTGCCCCGTAGTGCACATAGACCCGATCGCGTTCGAGTATGGGCGTCGGTGACGCGTGGCTGTTCTTCCGGTTGATTCGGCCCGGATTCTCCTTGTGAAACACCTCGACGTCGTGCACCAGCCGGCCCGCTTTACGGTCCAGGCAAACGGCCCGCAGTGATTGGCCTTCAAGCTCGGCGGTCGTCAGCCAAATCTGATCGTCTTTCAGAACCGGCGACGACCAGCCCCGGCCGGCGATGGGAACCTTCCAGGTGATATTCTCCGTCTCGCTCCAGGCAATCGGGAGATGACGTTCGGCGGAATGCCCTTCACCACCCGGACCACGAAACTGCGGCCAGTCTTCTGCCAATGCCGAAGCGGAGCTCAACACTACCGAAACAAGTAACCACAGCCAAACACGCATGTGAAATCCTCGCTCCATTCTCATTTCCATCCTCGTCGTAGTTCCCACTTAGCTGCCGGACCTGGCCAGAGTGAAGCAGAAGCTCATTCGCGCGGAGATCTAGGGGACGTACAGTCGGCCCACGCCGCGTAGGTTTTCCAGGTCTAGGACATATTCGAGAATCTGTTCAGCCACCCGGGCAGCGTAGGCACGGTCCTTCAGCAACCGCGTCGGGTCACCGATGGTCAACACGGGAAGGCTGTCTTCGTCGCGATGATTGACGATCGTCACCTCTAGCGAGTCGTCGCCCTCCGCGTTTCGATTCCCCGTGATCAGGATGATGCCCTCCTGCTGGCATAGACGCCAGAGCTCGTCATCCCGCGTGTCGTGCCGTATCCCCAGCCTCTGGAACGACTCGACGTCGCACGATGCGTCCCGCCAGACTTCGTTCCAGGCGGACGACGTCCAAATGTTCAACAAGGCGTCCAGGTGACCTTCGGCGTTGTGATCAGCCATGATCTTCGGCATCGCAGGCCTCCTGTGCGCGATGCTTCCGAAGTTCCTCCATCCTCCGGCGAGCGGTTCCGCGGCATTTGTCGATCTTGGCTTGGACGTCAGGCGGATAGCTATAATTCTGATGTCGTTCGAGAATCTGCTGGTAGTCAGCCTCAACTTCCCCACGGTGCTGCTCGATATAGTCAATCGCCGCCTGAATGTCGCGCGACGAAAGGCGGAACAGACTGGCGATTCGGTCTCGATGCCACCCCTCGCCCAAGTAATCCATTACATCAAATACCGTGATCCGTGTACCTGCTATTTCCGGGCCGCGTCCTCGGTTGACGATTGTTGCTTCGGTCGTCACAGATGCCATTGTCCCGTCCCTCCAATCACTATCGCCAGTCGATTACTTGGCTCATGGTCCATCACGCCATCCTTGGTACCCGTCTGTCATTCTCGCACCAAGATGTTGCCTGTCAATGAAGTTCACGGCGATTCTCCCTCGCTAACGCTTTCGGGTTGCGATGGCCGCCATTCGGCCGAATGTGACACGGCAGCAGCGAAACGCATCGACGAGGCGACTAGCGCTAGTCGTTGGGCAGGGCGATGCGGATGTCGAACGGCTTGTATTTGATGAACTTCAACGCTTGGACTTCGGTAACACATACGGCGCGTCGCGGTTTGATCTTGTACTTCACGTAGCGCGCGGATGCAGGCGCTTCCAGGATCTGTTCATAGTTCCATGCGCGGGCGGTTTCCTCGTCCGTGATGAAATGGTTAATTGGGATATCCTTGCGCCAGAGGTTCAAGTCGAACTTGCCGTGGCTTTGGTAGGTCTCGCCGTCCAGAGAACTCAACACTTCGACTTCATCCTGCACTTCGCCGCGCAGTGCATCCCACCAAGGCCAGCCGGCCGTCAAGTGGATGCGGAACGCGCCGATGGTCTCCGGTTCGCCCATGTCGACCGTGATCTCCGGTTCGCCGCTTTTCGTGCCCCAAATCGCGCCGGAACGCGGCGCGATACCGCCGGCGTAAGGTGGGCCGACGATGCCGTCGGTCAGCTTGACGTTGTCCGGGTCGTCGCCTCCCCATTGGCCTGTGGGCGGCACGGAGACCGTATACGGCTTGCCCTCCAGAAGATTCGCTCCGTAGGTAACCCAGCGGTCGACGAGCCGCTCGCCACCAACGTCCTTGCCGTCCGAGTATCCGTATTGGACGTCCGGGACGGCGCCAACGAGATCTATCCGCAGCGAGTCGACGATCGGGTGATCGGCGCCACCGACGTTGATTGTGTACTCGGCCGGCGCCTTGTCGATACGCTGCGTGTGGCTGCGCTCGACCAGCGACCGGTCCGCCTGCACCTCGCTCCACGCAAACGTCACCTCAAGCGGTCGAGCCCCTGGAGCTACCGGCTGATGGTTGATCTCCATGCGCACACTGTAAATGCTGCACGCGTTGGAACCCGCTTCACGGGCGTTCAGGCTGTACTTCATCAGCACCGATCGGGTGTCGGCCGGAACCGCATCGACCGTTTCGTAATGGATCACGTCCCACGGCGGTTCGGTGTCGGTCAGATGATACGTCTCTGTCCACGACTGTCCGTCGTCGAAAGAGTGCGAGAGTCGGATGTTGGCATCTGGAGCGCGATTGTAGAAGCGGCCGCCGTAGGTGACGCGTGTAATGTCTTGCGGAGCGTCCATCCGGTATACCACGTAGGCTTCTTCCTTGGGTTCGGCCGCGTGCATCACTCCCAGGTAGCCTGGATGCTCGTCTCGCGTCGCAATGTTATGCTCCTCGACCACGTGCGGCTTGTACGCCGTCCCCTGCAAGTCGGGCCACAGAACAATGGAATCGGTCTGTTCGCCGAGCCCCACGTGGACCGTGTTCTTGCCGAGTCGCAGTTGGGGCTGCGTCTTGCTGTTCAGCATCGTGGTCGTCTCGATCTTCAGATCCTTCAACAGCACATAGTCCACTGACCTCGATGTCTTCAATGTCACCTTGACCAGTATCTCGTAAACGCCATTGACCTCCTCCATCAAATCCACGTCGGCCGACACGTCGCCTATCTCGTCGGCCGTCCAGGCGTCTTGCCAAGTTAGCCCGTTGTTGGTGCTGATCGAGATCTGCGCTAGATCGGACGCCGATTTTCGCGAGAACTCCGCCCGGATCTTCTGGCTGGTCGTGACGTTGGCCGAATTGACCTTGAAAACAACTTCTGCCGGCACATCCGGTGTTGCCGGCTGCAGCCCGCCCGTGGCAAGGATGCGGATATTGGAAGCCCGGACGATTGATCGCTTGAACTCTTCGGGCGTGAGACGAGGCTCGAACGTCCATACCCCGTTCGCGCGGATGCGGTAGCGTTCGTTCACCGATTCCGGGTCTTTGCCTTTGTTGGGCACGAAGTACTCCGGCCCTTTTCCAAGGCTTCGATAGTGGCGTGTGTAGGTTTCACGCTCGCGCAGATTTAGTATATACCGGTGCCCCCAATCCCAGTTGTGGTAGTAGTAGCGGTATTTCAGTCCGGACGGTTTGAAACAACGGTACTCCTGCGCCAGGTCCCGTGGGCAGTCGGCGCCGGTCAGAAACCCGTTATTGCTGGTCGCGTTCAGGCAGTGATACTTGGCGATGTGCCCCGGTTCGACCTTGCCACCCGACGCAGCGCATGCCCCTCGCTTACCCACATCCTCGACACCGGCCACCGTGACGCCATCGCACAGGGTGTAGAGGGCCGACATCGAATTGTCGTAGATGTGCCATCGGCCATCATGGAAACACTCGGAGACCGTATGCAGCGAGATGTCCCAGAACCGCACGCCCATCCCCAGGTTGTGCCAGATCGCACAGTTCGAACCGGCGATCGTACTGCACATCATGTATCCATAGTCGTTGAATTGCCGGATTGGGTCGGTCAGTTCTTGGCCGTGCAGGATCATCGGCGCTGTCTGTCGGCGGGCGATGTGGTTCCAGTAGAACATGGCCCAACATTTATCCGCAGGCGTTGACCACTTCGAGGTGATGCTATGAACCATGCTGTCCATATCAGAGTAATCCGGACTGGCATCCGTGACTATCTTGATGTTCGAGACTTGCGCCCCGGCTTGGGCCGCCAGGTACAGAACAAGCATCAAGGCGACGAAGGGCAACCGCTGGAGTGTGTTGTTAATTCTCTGCATGTCCATCTCCTGAATCACTGGCCTCACGAGCGTTTTGTGCATCGGCTCTCCATTGTAAGCCTAACGGCAGCAAGGCTGCCAGTGTTCACGACAAGCACACTTGGCCTCACTGCCAATGTTCAGCAGCCGTAACGACTCTTGATGTTGTCCGAGCTGTGGCGATCCGACGTCTTGCGTTTGCCCACCGGCTCTGTAGCATCATATACGGCGTAGGTATATTCTACTCAGATTGCCACCGGTCAAATGCAGACTCGATTGTTCACCCGAGCAAGGAGCATCAACATGCCAAGAACACGTCACCTGCCGAAGTCTGCACTGGGCTTGATGCTTCTGTTGGGAGGCTGCAATCAGCCAGCCAGCCAACCGACTGGCGGCGGCGCGAAAGGCACGCCAGGAGACGCGGCGCAAAACTCAATCCAGATGGTGCCCTTGCAGGATTTTGGTCGAATTGCGAAGGACGTGGTATCGGAGGAACAGGAGGCCTTCATTCAAGCGGTTTTCGTCACGGGCGGCGTCCCGGAGATCCGTTTGAAGACGACGTGGAAATATAAGGAGAAGGAGCAGACGCTGTTTTCATCCTTGCTGCCCCTTCCAGTTGACACCGGTGTATCATCGCAGCCGGCCAGCGGCTACTTGGTGTTGAGCGTCCCCAACTTCGCCCCGGAAAACCGCGACCGGCAACTCCGCCTGACTTGGTATCCGTTGGGCACATCGGCTCGGCAGGACAAGCAAGAACCGTCAACCATCGCCGTACCGCTTGGATCCATTCTCCCGGACGAGAAGATCTACGCAATGAAAGCCGAGAGGATGTCAGACGCTTGTTTTACCACTCGCTTTGGTGAAGAAATCGTCTCGGTAAACGCAGGCGTTTCTCTCATGTTGGCCGACGACGCCAAAGAGAAAGGATCGCTGAACTTCACGGTGGTGGCCTCCAAAATGCCCGTGCGAAAGCCGATCAGCGAGCAGGCAGCCGAATTGACAACGGGGGATTCGTTCTACCGTGGCTTTGGATATACATTTGTCGACTCTGCCGAAGGCGGCGGAATCGACGTGCCTTTGGACGATTTCCAGCCGCGAGGTCACATACGCTATACGACGAGCGGCACTGGCACCCGTTGGGAGATAACTCCAATCCGTGGGCAAGTTGTATCGGAAACCGTTGAGCCCGGCATCGAGATCAAGCCTGTCCAACTCGCATCGGATCGAATCACATTCGAGGTTGTGGCGCGACTGGACGGTCAAATCGTTCAGGCCGATCTGCTCGAAGTCCCCGTCGACCAGACAGAGGTCTTCTGGGTCCAGCCCTCCGTGGCATTCTTTCGCGAGCAGGGTAAACCGCCGGTCGGCATCGCGGTCCACGTGTTCAGCGAAGAGTAGTGCCTTTCTCCGGCGTCCGGCGCTTCTTGAAGAGCTTCGCCCCTTGTGGCTAGGTAATCTCGGGCAACTCGAAGCCCTTGCGGTGTTCACGGCCGACGTATTGGTTGGCCTCCTCCTCGTCAAACGTCTCGGTCTCGGCGTCGAATCGCAGCTTCTTGCCGGTGCGCCAGGATATGTTGCCGGCGTGGCACATGACGGTGCTGACGTGCCCCGAGTAGATCTCCTGGTTGAGCGACTCGCGATTGCGGCTGCGTACGGCGTCCAGGAAGTTGCGGATGTGGGCCTGCTGGGTCTGGCTTCCGTTGCCCTGGCCCTCCTTGACCACTTTGCCGGCAGCGTCGTATGCCTTCCACGAATTGTTCGTCAGCAGTATCCAACCGTTTTCGCCGTAAACGACTGCCCCCTCGCCGATGTCGAACAGTCTCGGTCGTGACCAGAGGCGCATCTCGTACGTTAGGATCTTGCCCGGATACTCGTAGTTGATGATTTCCGTGTCGGGCCACTCTTGGTCGTCCTCGAAGAAGAACTTGCCGCCGGAACAGCAAATCGCCTCGGGCATCCCTTCCAGGCCCATCAGGTATCGGCAGTAGTCGATACGGTGGACACCGTCGTTGCCCAGGTCGCCCGTGCCGTAGTCGAAGAGCCACCGCCAGGCACCGCCGACGATCGATCGGTTGTAGGGCCGCTCGGGCGCCGGGCCTTGCCACATGTTGTAGTCGAGTTCCGCTGGCGGCTCGCTGTCCGCCGCCAGGTGCACTGCGCCGTTGCGGGCCGTCTCCCAGGCCTTGCCATAGATCACCTTTCCCAACGCGCCGCTCTTTACGTATTCGGCAGCGTCGTGCAGGAAGGGGGCGCTGCGGATCTGCGTGCCCATTTGCACCATGCGGTTTCGCTTGCGCGCGGCGGCCACCGCCGTCTTGCCTTCGAGGATATTGTGGCTGGCGGGCTTCTCGACGTAGACGTCCTTGTCGGCCAGGCAGCCGTGGATGGTAGGCAGCGCATGCCAGTGGTCCGGTGTGGCGACCATGAACACGTCCACCGATTTGTCGTCGAGCAACGTGCGATAGTCGTTGACCAGCTTGGGCATAAGCCCTGTATTTTCCTTCATCTGCGCTCCGCGCTGCTGACGCGTGGACTCTCTGACGTCGCAGATGTGTGTGATAGCGCAGTCCGGCTCGGCGGCGAAACTGTGCATTACCGAGTTGCCGCGTCCGCGGACGCCGATGCAGGCGACGCTGATCTTATCGTTGGCGGCGAACGCTTTGGCGTTCAGCCCGGCGGTCAAACCCAGGCCGACAGCGGCCGACTGTTGAACAAAACGACGGCGAGTGGTACGGGACATGGAAAAACCTCCTAAGTGACTGACGGGAAATTCAATCCGCATCTTAGCATTGTTTCTATGCCCATTGGCTTGTCGGACCAGCGTTTCTCCTTATCTTCTCCCTTCCACGTCGGCGGCGAAGGCGTGCAGCCATTCTTCGAGATTCGTGTAACCATCGCCGTCGTCGTCCCCGTTCGGGTTTTGGGGAATCGTCAGCTTCAGGCCGGGCAGGGCTCAGATGTACAGAATTCAAAATTGGCGGGCAAACCGCTCGGTGAAGGAAAAGTCTTTCGGCCGCCAATTTTGAATTCTGTACGTCTGAGCCCCGATCGTATATGCTGTTGCTATGTCCATCGCCGAACGTTTCCCGGTTGAGAACGGCCTTTTTCACGTGACCAATCGCGGTGTGGATCGGAGAGACATCGTTCTCGATGACCACGACCGGAAGACATGGCTGCGATTGCTCGACCGAAACGCAACCCGTTGCGGTTGGCGGGTCTTCGCCTTTGCCCTGCTCGACAACCATTTTCATCTCTACCTCCGCACACCGCAAGCCAATCTCTCGACTGGTATGCGCGACTTCGAGGGCGGATACGCGACGCTGTTCAATCGGCGGCACGACCGTGAGGGGCACCTGTTCCAGAGTCGGTTTCACGGCGTCATCGTGGAAAATGACGGGCATTCATGGGAATTGACGCGTTATGTCCATCTCAATTCCTTTCGCGCCGGTCTGGCCAAGGATCCGTTTCAGGACCGCTGGAACAGCTATCGGCATTACCTGAATCCGGACCGCTCGCCGGATTGGCTGGACTGGAGAACCGTACTGGCCGAATTTGGCGGCACGGAATCGCGGGCACGCTTGGCCTACAAGCAGTTCATCGACTCCGGCATCGCCCAGTCGCCGCCGAATCCGCTGGACGCTGCCGTGGACGGCTGGATATTGGGAAACCAGGAGTTTGTGGCCCAATGCCGGGTGTGGCGGGAGAAGGCGGAAACGCCCGCCGCCACCGTAAGCTTGCAGCAGGTGTTGGACGCGGCAGCACTCGCGTTCGAGACGCCGCTCGAACATATCATCTAGCGCGGAAGGCATGGAAACTGTGGTCGGGACGCGGCGGTCTTGTTGTCGCGAGACTTGGTGAGTGAGTCGTTGGACGTGTTGGCGGAGCGTTTCGGCGGCGTCAGCCGCAGCGCCATCACGGAGACGGCCCGCCGTGCCCGCCAACGTGCCGAGCGGGAACCGACGTTCGCTGCCTTGCTCGTGAAAATCCGCCGCGAGCTCGGGCGGTAAGGGAAGGGCTCAGACGTACAGAATTCAAAATTGGCGGGCAAACCGCTCGGCGCTGGGAAAGTCTTTCGGCCGCCAGTTTTGAATTCTGTACGTCTGAGCCCGGATCGCACTGTCGGCCTCGGGCGTCGCTTGCACGCGGATACGATCGACGCACATGATGCCGTTGTTTCTGTTGGGAGATAGGATGATCGTCTGGATGCGGTGCACGTCGTCTCGGACAAAAGGCAGACCCGCGACTGATCGACCGGCTACGGTCAGGTCGAAGGTGGCCGCTCGCATGTCGGCCCGAATTACCACGTCCTGCCACATGTCGGTTTCGATGGTCAGACCCTCGATGGGCACGTCCGTTTCGCCGTAGTAGCAGACCTTGCCGTCTGGAAAGAACCGCACGTGGAACGCGCGGTTTGTGTAGGTATTGGGCGCGTTGTCGAAGGCGTCGATATCCACGTGGCAACGGCTGGTCGACGGCAAGAGGATCCGCGCCTCGACTTCAACGACGCCGTCTTCGGTATCCACGGCATCTTGTGGCGAGAACTTGATCCACGCCCGCCCGCCCTGCTGGGCATGTTCGTCGCGACGCTCGACTCTCAGGTAATTCGACTTGCCCGGTTTGCCGCTGCCCGGCGGGTCGTCGTTCAGCACCTGCACCCGATCCGGTTGGCCCTCGCTGATGAACCACGGTTTGCCGCACGTGTCGGGGTCCACATCCGCGTCGCTGCCCGACGTGCCGGCGTTGGCCGAGGCAAAGTCGTCATCCATGACCACATACGGGCCCCGTCCTACGGAGCGATTGGGCATGCCTCCATAGAGCACGAGGTCCGGACGTTCGGGATCGGGCTCGTGGGGCACGAATTGAAAGGCGTACAGGTCCGCGTCCTTCAAGACAAAACGCAAACGCACGGGTTCGCCGGCCAGCGAACGCACGTCGCCGCCTTTCTTCTTCCAGCGAACTGTATATCGGATGTCGTCGCCGTAGATCTCCGGGCAGTCGCGGAACGTGTAGCCCTTGATTGGGTTGCCGTCTGCGTCCTGGATCTCGACTTGCACGCTGCCCCCACCGGATGTAGCCAGGTTGAGCGTCAGATTGCCGCCTTCGAAGACCAGCGGTTTGGTGACGATCTCGCCGCCAGCCGCGGCCGCGTGGGCGGACACGAAACCGTCGATCCGCATCGTGTAGCGGCGCACGCTCGTAGACGTGCCGCGCCAATAACCTTCGCTGGCGTAAAGCGAGATGTCGTTCGGTGCGCACGGCAAGTTCGAGGCCGTCTCGACCATGCCCCAAAACACGAAGTTGTCGCCGTAGGTCCACGTGTCTTTCTTGGCCGGCCCTGGCCGGATGAACGCTTCGGGCCAACGTTTGAACACGCGTCCGTCGCGACTGGTCATGAACAGCGCGTCCGTAACCGCCGTGCCGTAACGTCGACTGCTCTTGGCACGCACAAGACGCTCGTCCAACTCGGGCAGGCTAAGCGTCGATTCGGACCAGCCGCGGTCGTTGTAACGCATGGGAAAGCCCATGAAGATGTGGGGCGCCCGGTAGTAGGGCTGGACCTGGTTGGTGTAGAGGTGCTCGTGGGCGGCACCGGGGAATTCGAGCCAGACTGGCTCCGGGAATTGGAGGATGTCCTTGCTGGTCGCCGTCATGATGCCACGCACACCGGCGGCGAAGCTGCGGTGGTATTCACGGTACTCGCAGCGTACCGGATCCCAGAACATCAAGTTCTGTGAATCGAACGCGCCCTTGGTCACCGACGGCTTGTCGCTCATGGGCGTGAAACGGATTCCATCGGCCGAAGCGAGGACGAAGAGCCCACGCGGTTTGTGTCCGACGACCACGATCTTGTAGCGTTGGTCGGCCGGGCAGTCCGGGTTGGCGTCCTTGAACGTGGCCGTGTGCGCCGGGTCGCCGCCGATGTCTTCGAGAAAATCGGGCGTCAAGATGATATTGTTGGCCTTCGATTCGTTGAACTCGAACAGGCCCAACTCCGGTTTGCGCCAGTGGATGCCATCGTCACTCTCGGCATAACAGAGCATCCAGGGGTGATCCTCCAACGCCTGGGCCGGTTCGCCGCTGTGCCGGTAGTGCAGGCCGCGATAGTACATCCGGTACAGGTCGTCGTCCTTGAACACGCTTTGGAATGCACTCGCGTTGCCCTCCCACGGCGCGTCCGTGCGAAATACCACTTCGCGCCGTTCGGGCCGGTGCATCCGCAGTTGCACTTCACCGGTCATGGATTCAATGAGCGCCTCGTCGACGAACAGTTCCAGCCGCGAACCAATGTGCAGCGGCGGTTCCGTATCCTGGGTCGCTGGCGCAGCGCACAGAGTCAGTATGGCGCCGGCAATAATCGTGTCCATAATTGCCTCTCATTGATCGTTGGGTTTGGGCAAAGCCGACCGTTTCATTGTCGCGCCAATCTAGCTGGTGCCCCTCCAAGAAGCAAATCTCCACCACACGCAGCTCTCGTCTAGCGAGCGAGATCGAACGTGATCCCTCTCGGGTCTAACCGGCCTTCTTGTCAGCCTGCCCATAGACGATGCGGCACTTGACGATGCGTCGATTCAGCATATCCACGACGAACAGGCGGTCTTTCCAGACGGACAAGGCTGATATCGTACCGAAAGGAAGCTCGGGGTATGGATAGGCGCTTCCCTTGCCCTTGCAGTCCATATTGCCATAGCTTCCGAATTCGCCCGCCAACTTGCCCGTATCGCAGTCAATCACTTGAACACTGTACTTGCCGGCGGCGTACAGATAGCCTTTGCCATCTAGCGTTTGGTGCTGCCGTGATGTAATGCAATGGCAAGGCGCAAAGATCGCTTCGGCCTGCCCAATGTAGCCGTCCCACCGTCGGGTCCAGAGCGGCTGGCCGCCTGATGGTGCGAACCTTGAAAGAGCAAGATAGTCTTCCCACGGCCTTTCTGCGGGCCGGTGAAGCGCGTACAAGTATCCTTCGTCGTCGACTTGGAGACCTCGGACGCAGTCCAGCACGAGCAGGCCTTTCTTCGTCAGGTTCCCGTCGGCGTCGTATACGTTGACCTGCCGGCGCAAAGCGTTGTATGCACTGATGGGGCGCGATTTGGAATCGACGTCCACTTTCGCGACATAGTAGATGTTGCCTTGCCGGTCGACATCCATACCGTGATAGACGTCGTGCCAGAAATTAACCTGCATCGTATGATCGACGAACAAGGCATTCGTCCCCGTGGCCTTGAACGGTACCGGCTTCCCCTCGCGGTCGAAGCGGAGGATTTCCACCCCGGCCTTTCCCAGTTTCCACCGGTAGACCCTGCCGTCTTTTCCGAAGATGGAGTCGACAAACAGCGGCTCCTGCGAATAGCGGAAATGGCGATCGTGATTCAACGCCCCCCAAGGCGAGGTCATCTTCAAATCTCTGGCGTCAAAGAAGAAGGGCGGCCACTTCTTCAGTACGTTTCCCTCCTGGTCGATCCGGTAGACCGTTCCGTACTGTTTGATGCGGTAGTTGGAATCGTCTTCGACGTAGAGGTCGCCGGTTTGCGGGTCGATGTTCAGTAGCGGCTGGTTGCCGCTCTGCCTCGGATAGGAGAGCGTCTCGCCGTTGTCTATCCATTTGGCCTTCACCGAGAGATCGTCGCCCGCCAGTTGCACCAGGCTCCCCGGGCCGACACCATTAGCCACCCACACGAGCGGCGGCGATGCTCCGGCGTCCACCGCGATCTGCAGCACGTCCGGATCGAGTGGCTCGGAAACGGTCAGTAGTTCAGGCTCCCGCCAACTCTTGAGCTTGATCAGTTTCCTGGGGGCCTCCGGAGGCTTTCCAGCCGCGGCGACCAGAGCTTGGCGCAACGATGACAACGTGCGTTCAACTCGCGGGTCCGCCGGTCTTTTCTCGGACGCAATGAGTACATAAAGGCTCTTTTCATGATCTATCGCCAACGCAGTTGGACCGTATAGTGGTTTCTTCTTTCCTTCGCGTTCATAATGCGTGATCGAAGCGATCGGGCGGCCGTCTTCTCCGAGTACTTGCAGGCGGTTGTTCCCGGCATCCGCCACGATCAGATTGTCTCCGTCAAGGGCCAGCCCGCTCGGCTCGGCGAAGCCGCCGAACGAAACCGGTTTCTCGATCTTGACGTTCGAGTGCAGCTTACACTTCCATACGTAGGCTCCTCGCCCCTCGTCTCCGCTCGCCTCCCAGTGGTAGCTTCCCCCTTCTTCGCCCACCTCCCAATGGTATCCGTACTGCTTTGTCGGTCGGGAGCTTTGACCGGCCGAGACGTACAGAAGGCCGTCGGAATCAAAACAGAAGTAGGGATAGTGCAGCGAGTGAAAGGGCAAGTAATTCTTCAGATCCAGGACTTTCCAGAAGTTCTGGGCCAAGGCCGTGCTCTCGAACGGTTCATTTCGCCCCGGATGGTAAGCCGACGTCCATCCCTCCGGCGACAAGCTTCCATCGGGCCTCATTCTCCACAGTGTCCCCCGGTAGATATTGGACAGGATCAAGTCGCCGTTTGGCGCCAACGCTATCTTCTGAGGCAGGTTCCACCAAGCGCCGTACATGGAGAGCGAACCGCAAAGCGTCTCGAACATCTTCGGGATGACCAAATCCGTCTCGCCTTCCCGTGCCATCTTCCCGCAAAGATCTCGCACGCTGGATCGCGACAAGGTTGGGTTGAACGGCATAATCGTCCGCAAGTATTCTCCCTGCCTGTCGAAAACCCGCAGTTCAGGCGCCTCTCGAACGGGTCTCGGATCGGAGAGCAAGTAAAGCTCACCGTTCTTCTGGTCGACAGCGAGGTCCCAGATGATGCCCCGTGCATGAGGATCGCCCGCCAGCAGGAACCCCTCCAATTCCAGTTTCATCTCGCCGGTCGTCCCTGGATGAGCAGAACCGGGGCCAAGTTGTATCGTCTGCCCTTCCTCTTCGGCCAGAAACGCTCGCTTCGCTTCCGTTGTGGCGCGGTGCAACCAGTCAAGTTTCGCATAATCGGGTCGCGGAAGACTCTCCCGCGTCGGGATACGCGCCAGTACTCCCGCATCGCCGGGATTCGTGAACGTGCCCTGCCAGCAATGCGCCTCACCTCCGGGCACACCGGACCGACGGACGTTGAATCCGATCTCCGACGCCAGCGTCTTGTTCTTGTTGAAGATGTCCAGCGGAAGAGCGAGTTCGGCAGCCCATGCATCCTTGGCGTTTGCCGCAGCGGACTTGAACTGAGGGTGCCAAGTCCGGTCGCACCACGGCGGGTCACATTCGTTGTAGGAGCAGGTAGCCTTCCCGCCGTCTTCGGCAATCCGGATCAGGTAGTACGAATTCCGATCGCCATTCGAGTCGATCAGCAGCTCGACGCTCTCCACGCCCTTCAATGGCTCGCCAGGCTTGTCCTTGCCGTTGGCCGCATCGCTGCCTACACAGCTCACGCCAACATAAAGATGCTCCGCGTCGCACGAGATGAATGCCTCAGTTGTCGACTTCGCTGGCTTTGCCGGCGTGATCGTGAACGGACCTGTTCTTGCAGCAGCTTTCCAGCTCGGCTCATCGAGTTTTCCGTCGATCACTGGCTTCGAGTCGCTCACCGGCACATGCAAAACGGGTCCGGCGTGGGCGCCGCTTCGTTGCTCGGCGAACGCCTGCTTGGTCTCTTCAGCGCCCAGCAAAGCCACGAGCGTCGCGATACCCAAAAACGTCACTGCTGTGAACATCTTGCCCGTGGGCAAGCCCCAGAAGACACGCTGGTTACGGGGCTCCGATTCGTAACCCACTGGACGCGAGGCTTTGCCTCGCAAGAGCCGGCGGAGCCGGCAAGACAGTGCGTTCCCAGGCAGGAGCCTGGGAACGAGGTTTACGAAGATGTTCATAGCCGTTCCCCAAAACGCCGTCGTCGAAGCCAGGAAAACAGCGACCGTTTGCAATCTTGTCCGATAGATCATCTTGATGCCTCCTCGTAAATGATACGGCACTTGGCGATGCGCGCGTTCATCGCATCCACGACGAACAGCCAGTCTTTCCAGACGGCCAGGGTGGCGATCGTGCCGAAGGGAAGTTCCGGGTGCGGATGGGCGCTGCCTTTGCCGAGACAGTCCATGTTGCCGTAGCTGCCGAATTCACCCGCCAGCCGGCCGGTTTCGCAATCGATGACCTGCACGCTGAACTTGTTGGCCACGTACAGATACCCTTTCCCGTCCAGCGCCTGGTGCAATCTTGGGGTCAGGCAGACGCAGTGGGTCTGCATCCACGCAACGCGGCCGGCGCCGCATCCCAGGATGCCTTCCCATCGCCTCGACCAGATCGGCTCACCTCCGGAGGGACGGTACTTCGAGAGGTATAGACGGCGCGACGTCCAGTGCCCTTCGTCCGTTCTTGTCGGGCCGGCAGGACAGGAGAGAACGTACAGGCTTCCCTGTTCATCGACCAAAAGGCCTCGCGTGTCGATCAACTGGAGCAGATCTTGGCTGCGCGGATTTCCGTTTGAGTCGTAAACACCGACGCTGTTTCGCGAATTCACGTAATAGATGTTGCCCTGCGCGTCGACATCCATGCCGCGATAGACGAAATGATTGCGTTGGGAACCCTTGGGACGTTGGTCGACAATCAGCGAATTGGTGCCGCCGACCTTGAAAGGAATCGGCTCCCCATCGCGGTCAAAGCGCAAGATCTCCGCCGTCGTCTCCCCCCGTTGCCACCGGTACACCTTCCCGTCCTTCCCGAACAGCGAGTCAAGAAACAGTGGCTCGTCCGGATAACGAAAGACTGGCGTAGCATGAGCCTGGTCGTACACGGGTTCGCCGTCCCAGTTTGGCAGCTCGTTGTAGGGCAAGGGCGGCCATTTCTTCAAGACCTTCCCACTTTGGTCCAACCTGTAAACCTCGCCATACACGCTTCGATGGTAGTACGAATCGTCTTCGACATAGAGCTGACCGGTTTGCGGGTCGATATTCAGGATGGGCACGTATCCGTATTGGCCCGGGCTCGACAATTTCTCTTCGTCGTCCTCCCATTTTCCTTTCCGCGACAGGTCGTCGCCCGCAAGCTGAAGCAGTGTTCCAAGTCCTGCGCCGTTGGCGATCCAGACCAGTGGTGGATTCACGCCACGGTCCACGGCAATCCGAATCGTATCCGCGTCGAGTGGTTCGGAAACCGCCAACAGGCGAGGTTCCTGCCAGCTCTTGAGCTTGATCAGTCTTCTCTTGGATTCGACCAGGGCGAGTACATACAGGCCTTGGTCGCGGTCCATCGCCAATGCGGTTGGATTCTGGAGCGGAACATCTTGCCCTTCTCGCGAGAAGCTTCTGATCGAGCCCACCAGACGACCGTCTTGTTCAAATACCTGCAAGCGGTTGTTGCCGGAATCCGCGACGATCAGGTGATCGTCGATGCCCAGCCCGCAAGGTTGGTTGAAATGTGCGTCATCCGAGCCCGGTTGCCCTTCGAGACCCAAATGATTTCGCCCCATTTCCGTCGTCTTCGCCGTGCCGTTGAATCGGAAATCCCGGGCGCCCTCCAGCTTGGTGCCCTCCAACAGCCGATACTTCCAGACGGCTTCACCCTGACCACGGCCGGGCACCTCCCAGTTGATCGAGTAGAACTGGGACAACGCCGAGAACACGCCGCCGGAGACGTACAGATTCCCACTTCTGTCGAAACACATGTCCGGTTGGCAGAACTTGCCGTAAGAGAGATAGGGTTTCAGGCCCCTGGCATGCCAGGGGCCGACGAGCCAACCGGCGCTCTCGAAGGGTTCATTTCGCTGTGGATTGTAGATCGACGTCCATCCCTCGGCCGGCAAGCTTCCGTCCGACCTCATTCTCCATAACGTTCTCTTGAACAAGTTGGACATGATCAGGTCGCCGTTCGGCGCGATCGCCAAGCTCTGTGGCAAGTGCCAATACTCGCCATACAGGCTGGGCTCGGTGCCGCACGTCTCGAACAGTTTCGGGACGATCAGCTCTACCATGCCCTCTGAAACCGTCTTGCGACACAGGTCCCTCACGCTGTCTCTGGGCAGTGTGGGATTGAAAGGCATGATCGTGCGAAGATACTTGCCCTGTCGGCCGAAGACCCGCAACTCGATGGCACTTTTCCTTCGGGCCGCCGAGAGCACGTAGAGTTCTCCCTTTTTCTCGTCCACGGCCAGATCCCAGATCAGGGCCCGCGCGTGAACATTACCGCCCAGCAGGAACTCCTCCAATTCGATTCGTACCTCGCCTGTCGTGCCGGGGTGAGAGGAACCGGGCCCGAGCGGTATCGGCCGTTGTTCCTCTGCGCCGGGCGAGGTGTCCGACGGCAAGTTGAAGCCCTGCCGATAACCGCCATCCAGTCGGTAGCACCCCGCGTAGCCGGAGAGCGGAGGAACCGGAAAACCCTCTCGAGCCGGGATGCCCGTGAGCAGGCCCGCCTCGGCGGGATTCGAGAACGCACCGCACCAACAGCAAGTTTGCTCGGCGCTCGCATCGTGGCGACGGATGTTGAATCCGATCTCGGAGGTCAGCGTCTTGGTCTTGTCGAAGATATCAAACGGTAACGAGAACTCTGCGCTCCATTCGTTTTCACCCACAGCCGTGCTGCATTGGAACCTCGGTTTCCGCCGGCTCCACGTCGGATCGTGCCACGGCGGAAAGTGTTCATTGTAAGATGCGTCGACGGTCCCCTTCTGAGTCAAGGTGATGAGGTAGTAGGAATTGCGATCATGGTTCGAGTCGATCAGTATCGCGACGTGTTCCTGTTTCGAGAGGTCCGGCGGTTCGGCCGGTTCCATTTCCATGGGCGCGGGGCCACTCAACTCGCAGATGACCCCAACATGAAGCTGCTCAGCGTCGCGCAACACGAACGCCTCGGTCGTCGACTTTGCCGGCTTCCCCTGCTTCTGCATCAGGATGCCTGTCGTGGCTGCCGCCTTCCAACACGGTTCGTCAAGCCGTCCGTCGATCACCGGCGCGGAGTCGCTTACCGGCACCTGCAACACCGGCCTTATGTCGGGCCTGCTTTCCGCCGCCAGCGACCGGTCAAGGCACATGAATAAGCCCAGAATGGCAATTGCGATATGGATGTTCTGTAACCGTTCCGTCCCGCGCCTGTCCGAGCGGCAACTACCTGTAATGATTAACATCTGGTCCCCCTACGTTGAATGTTAACTGCCATCGCTATCGGTCATCGGGATCAAGACGCGTCTCTCTCTTTGCCGGGTCGTAGATGATGCGGCATTTGGCGATGCGTCGATTCAGTGCGTCCACTACGAAGAGCTGGTCCTTCCATACGGAAAGAGCGGAGATCGTGCCGAACGGAAGCTCCGGGTGCGGAAACTTGCTACCCCTGCCTTGACAATCCATGTTACCATAGCTGCCAAACTCGCCGACCAGCCTTCCCGTCTCGCAGTCGATCACTTGAACACTGTATTTTCCGGCGGCGTACAGATACCCTTTTCCATCCAGTGCCTGGTGCAGTCGTGAGGTCAGGCACATGCAATGCTCGGCATAGACGTCGACCTGTCCTATAACGCCGTCCCAACGTCTGGACCAGAGCGGCTCGCCTCCGGACGGAGGAAACTTGGAGAGAGTAAGATAGAAACACCAAGGCGGATTGGTAGGCTTGTAAAGAGCGTACAGGTTTCCCCGTTCATCCACCTGGATCCATCGTGTAGCGTTGAGATGGAGCAGGCCCTTCTTCTGCAGATTTCCATCGGAGTCGTAAACGTCCACTCGGTGCCGCACTTTGTTCTGCCCGGATACCTTGGCAACATAGTAGATATTGCCATGACGGTCGACGTCCATGCCGTGATAGATGTCGTGACGGTTTCGCGCGCCCCAGAGTTCAGTTTCCACAACCAATGCGTTTGTTCCGGTAGCCTCGAAAGGAATCGGTCTCCCCGAGCGATCGAAACGCAGGATCGCTATGTCGGTCTTCCTCAGTTTCCATCGGTATACCCTTCCGTCCTTCCCGAAGATGGAATCGATAGACAGCGGTTCGTCCGGATTGCGGAAATGGCCGTCCCGATCCGTGATCCCGAAAGTATCGGGCTCTTTCTTGCCCGTGGTGTGGAAGAACACGGGGTCCCATCTTTTCAATATCGTACCGCCTTGGCTGAGCTGATAGACGGTACCGTACATGTTCGAGCGGTAGTGCGAGTCGTCTTCGATGTAGATGTGGCCGGTCTGCGGGTCGATGTTCAGGATGGGGAGCCCTCCGTATTGTGCCGGGTTGGACAACTTCTCGTCGTCGTCCGCCCATTTTCCCTTCACCGCGAGGTTGTCACCCGCGAGTTGAAGTAATGTCCCCAGGCCCGCGCCGTTGGCGACCCAAGCCAGCGGAGGGTCCACGCCCGAGTCCACGGCGATCTGGAACGTCTCCGCGTCGAGCGGTTCGGAGACGGCCAAGAGACGAGGTTCCTGCCAGGAGTCGAGCTTGATTAGTCTTCTCTCGGACTCAACCAGTGCGAGCACGTAGAGGTGCCGCTGGCGGTCGATCGCCAAGGCGGTTGGATTCCCCAGGGGCACGTCCCGGCCTTCCTGCTCGAAGTCTGTTATTGAGGCGGCCAGACGGCCGTCCCCTTCGAATATCTGCAGGCGGTCATTACCGGAATCCGCCACGATCAGAAAATCGCCGTCGGTGGCCAGCCCGCAAGGAGAGTCGAAGTGGGCATTGTCCTGCCCAGGCTTCCCCACAACGCCGAGAGAGTTTCGCGCCTTGGGAACCTCATGATCGCCGTTGATTCGAAAATCCATGACATGCTCGATCTTGACGCCCTCGAGTAAACGCAGTTTCTGGATCACGGATGATTTCCCATGTCCCTTTACCTCCCACCACCGGCCGAACAACCTGGTCTGGCGCGATTCCAAGCCATCCGAGACGTACAGATTGCCGTTTTGCTGAAGAGCGATGTAAGGGTAGCGCAACGAGGCATGAGGGAGGTAGTTCTTCAGACTGTGAGCATGCCAACGGTCCACCACCCAATCGGCGCTCTCGAACGGTTCATTTCGCCCCCGATGGTAAACCGATGTCCAGCCCTCGGGGGACAAGCTTCCGTCAGGCCGAATCCTCATCAACGTCCCTTTGTACATGCTCGACAGGATTAGATCGCCGTTCGGCGCCACTGCTATCTTCTGCGGCAGGTTCCACCAGGCGCCATACATGGTAAGCTCGCCGCCGGAGACCTCGAACAGTTTCGGGACGACCAGTTCCACGCCGCCTTCCGATGCCGTTTTCCGGCAGAGGTCCAGCACGCTCGCGCGGGGCAAGTTGGCGTTGAACGGCATGATGGTTCGCAGATACTTTCCCTGCCGGTCGAATACTCGCACATCGGGGACACCTCTCACCGTCCTGGGGTCCGAGAGCACGTAAAGCTCCCCCGTCTTCTCGTTGACGGCAAGGTCCCAGATGATGGCCCGCGCGTGAACATTGCCGCCTAGCAGGAAACCCTCCAACTCCAGTCGGACCTCTCCCGTCGTGCCAGGATGAGTGGAACCGGGCTCAATCCGTATCCTCTGCCCTTCCTGTCCAGCCAGAAATGCTATTTTCGCTTTCGTCGGAGGAGGGCCGGCCCAGTTGTAGCCGTGCTCGGCATACTCGGGCTTCGGCAGTCGCTCTCGCGCCGGCAAGCCTCCGAGGATCCCGGCACTAGCCGGATTCCAAAACTCACCACTCCAGCAATGGGTCTCGCCATGTCGCATGTCGTAGCGACGGACATTGAATCCAAACTCGGAGGTGAGCGTTCGGTTCTTGTGAAACATGGTGAAGGGAAGCGAGAACTCGGCGGTCCAGCCATTCGCATCTGTTGCCGCGGCGGACTCGAAACGGGGTTGCCACGTACGGTCCATCCATGGCGGCCAGTGCTCTCTGTAGGATGTTTCGACTTTTCCGTATCGAGTCAAGATGACGAGGTAATATGAATTCCGGTCGTGGTTGGAGTCGATCAGTAGCGCCACGTGTTCCTGTTTCGAGATGTCTGGCGGTTGAGCGGGCTTCTTCGCGTCCGCTCCCTGGCCGCTCACTCCGCAGATGACCCCAACATGAAGCTGCTCAGCGTCGCGCAACACGAACGCCTTGGTCGTCGACTTTGCCGGCTTCCCCTGCTCCAACATCAACGGGCCTGTCGCGACCGCCTCCCTCCAGCACGGTTCGTCAATCTGCCCGTCGATCACCGGCGCGGACTCGCTTACGGGCACCTGCAACACCGGCCTATTGTTGGGCCTGCTTTCCGCTGCCGCCGCCCGGTCAAGGCACAGCAGTGAGCCCAAAATGGCAACCGCGATATGGATGTTTCGTTGCGGTTCCGTCGTTCGTCTGTTCAAGCGGCGGCTGCCTGTAATGATTAACATCTCGTCTCCTGTGTTGAATATTGAGATGTCACTAGGCCACATTTCTCGCTAGTTACACAAGCCCGAAGCGCAAGCGAGGGACGGCGGGCGGCTTATCCTCGCTCGCGCGTCGGGCTGGTGTCAACACACCGTCGCGATTTCCCCGTCTGGTGAGAAATGCGGCTTAGCCCAAACGGCACGTCCCCGAATGTAGATACCGGAGCGTGAAGGTGTGAGCGAGCCGTCCAGCCCGACGCCGCATGATACATCAGCCGGCAACGGGAATCAAAAACCCGTCGGGCGTCGTTCTCCGAAACGATTCCCGACCACTCCCGCCCCCTCCCGTGGAACACCATCCCACCAGGAGCGACTCGGACAGTGCGCGGCGTCTCAACAATCTCGCCAACGAGGCCCAACTCGTCAATAATTAGACCCGTCCATCCGTCCCGTTTATCTGCCTTCGTTTATCTGCCTCCGATCCATAGGTTCTGCCGGTTGGTCCAGGCGGCGGGTTGTTGGGCGATTGAACGCTCGGCTACAATAGATATGGGCAGACAGCCGTGGACAGTAGGGAGTAAATCGGCATGTGTCGACCAGCGTCGTCACGAGTGACTCGCTGGCAGTGTTACCGTGCACGCAAGCTCGTGTCGGGCAACAGCCGGTCGAGTAGCGCCAGGCAGGAAGAATGGTAGGCATATGCCGTGGTATGACGTAATTTGGAATTACGAACCTGGCGGCAACGTGGAACATGTCGCCGAGCATGGACTGACGCCGGAAGAGGTGGAAGCCGTCATTTGCAGTCCTCTGGAGAAGAAAATCAGCCGCAGTTCCGGTCGGCCTGTGGCGACCGGCTACACTCCGGACGGGCGCCTCATTCTGGTCGTTTACGAGGAATTCGACGAAATCACGATCTATCCGGTGACGGCCTTCGAGGTGGAAGGCTAAATCCCGATCGAGAGGAAAGGAAACATCCCGTGACTCACGAAATACGCCAGCGAATCCTCCGCCCAGCGACGCCGGAGGAGAAGGAACGCCATCAGCACATTCGGCAGCAAGTCGAACAGGAGGCGTCCGAGTTACAGCAGTGGGCGCGAGAGGCGGCGACTCGGCATCGAGACCGCGTGACCGTTGGGACCGTATTCACGGCGCAAGAGGCGGATGTGCTCGAAGCGATCGACGACTATGCGGCCAAGCACGCGCTGGCAAACCGCAGCGCCGTGGTCCGCGAAGCATTGTCGCGCCTCCTGGAAGTCGAGATTACCAAGTCCTGAGCGCACCCAAGGGCATGGTTGAGGCGTCGATTTCTCGGCGCTCGCAAGTCGGTGGGCAACAAAACGGTTCCTGGACCTTTTCCGCCGTCTTGGAGGAGGTTTGATGAAACTGACCACACAACGATTTGCCGACTACCTTCGCAAGAACGAGGGGAAAGAGTATCAGGTCGAAGGCACGAACTTCTGCTACTTGACTGCAACCGCTATCGATCCTCGGGATCGACACGCATCCTTCTGTTTGCCGGGTCGTAGACAATGCGGCACTTGGCGATGCGCCGATTCATTACGTCTACCACGAAGAGCCTGTCTTTCCATACGGCCAGGGCGGAGATCGTTCCGAAAGGTAGCTCGGGATGCGGGTGCGCGCTTCGGTGGCCCAAACAATCCGCGTTGCCGTAGCTCCCGAATTCGCCCACCAGCCGTCCGGTCTCGCAATCAATGACCTGAACGCTGAACTTGCCGGCCAGGTAGAGATACCCTTTGCCATCCAGGGCCTGGTGTATCCTTGAGGTCCTGCACATGCAGTAGTAGTCCGATATTCCCCCGTGGCCTTCGACGCCTATCCAAGGTCTCGACCAAATTGGTTTCCCGCCGGATTTGGGGAACTTGGTGACGCAGAGACGGAAGTCAGGGCCCTCGTAAAGAACGTAGATGTCGCCGTGGTCATCTATCAGTACCCCCCGAGGTACATTGACCTGGAGCAGTCCCTTGGTCTTCAAGTTGCCGTCGGGACCGTACAGGTCCACGGCCGTCTTGTTGGCCACATAGATGTTGCCCAGCCGGTCGACGTCCATACCCCGATAGATCTTGTGACGATTTGATCCATTCCATTGGGTAGGCTCGACCATCAAGGCGTTCGACCCGGTGGCTTCGAAAGGGATGGGCTTGCCGGCGCGGTCAAAACGCAGGATCGATATCTCGTCCTTCGTCAGTTGCCACCGGTAGATCTTTCCGTCCTTGCCGAACAGGCAATCGATAAACGGTATTTCTTCAGGACAACGGGTATGGCGATCCAAATCGGGTATCCCATACTGATCGCTCTGGTGCTTGCCGTTTGCATGATAGAACACCGGCGGCCATTTCTTCAGTATCTGGCCGCTTTGGTCGATCCGCAGAACGGTCCCGTGCATTCTGTGGCGGTAGTGCGAATCGTCCTCGACATAGACGTGGCCGGTTTCCGGGTCAATATTCAGGATCGGGTGGCCGCCGTATTGATCCGGATTGGACAGCTTTTCGTCGTTGCCCCATGAGGTCCAGGTCGGCACGACTTCCGAGGACCCCCATTGGCCCTTTTGCGAGAGGTCATCGCCGGCCAGTTGCAGCAGGGTCCCCGGCCCGGCACCGTTGGCCACCCAGACCAACGGTGTCGCCACCCCGGCGTCCACGGCGATCTGATGGGTCTCCACGTGCAAGGGCTCGGAAATAGCCAGCAACTCCGGCGTCCGCCAACTCTTGAGCCTGAGCAATCGGCGGGGGCCCTTTGCCGCCTCCTGGACGAGTACATAGAGACTGCCGCCGTCGGTGGTCAAAGCAGTAGGCCACTGCAAGGGGACTTGCTTGCCTTCGCGCTCATAGTGCCGTATCGTGGCGGCCAGACGGCCGCTTGATTGGAATACTTGGATGCGGTTATTACCTGAATCCGCCACGATCAGAAAATCGCCGTCGACAGCCAGCCCGCAAGGACCGTTGAACTGCGTGTCGGCTTCTCCTGGATTCCCAGCCACGCCGAGACTGTTTTGCGGCTCGGCAAGTTCTTCGACCCCGTCATATCGAAAATCCCTGGCGTGCTCGATTCTGACGCCCTTGCCCAGGCGAAACTTCCGCACGGCCGCCCCCGCCGGGCCTTTTCCTGCCACATTGAATTCAAATTCTTGGCCGAGTTGTCGAGTCAGGGTCGCGCGCACCCCCGCACCATCGGAGATATACAGTCGGCCGCCGTCGTCAAAACACATGTACGAGTAGGAAGTCGAGACTCCCGGGACATACCGTTTCACCCACCGTCCACCCATCCATGCCCCATATCCACCCCCACTGATCCAGCAGGCGGTCTCGAAGGGCTCATTTCGTCCGGGATTGTAGATTGAAGTCCATCCCTCGCGGGGCAGGCTTCCATCAGGCCTCATTCGCCACAAGGTCCCCAGATAGATACCCGACATGATCAGGTCGCCATTCGGGGCCAGTAGCATCTTCTGCGGCAGGTTCCACCATTCTCCATACAGCGAGAACTCACACTGGCACTGAATCTGGAACACCTTGGGCATGACCAACTCGACGCCATCTTCCACGGCCGTATTGCGGCAGAGATCTTTCACATCGGCGCTCGGCAACGTGGGATCGAATGGCATGACGGTTCGCAAATACCGGCCCTGCCGATCGTAAACCCGCAGCTCGCTATAGCTCTTGATCCTGGGCACGGAGAGCACATACAGCTCCCCGGTCTTGTCGTCCACCGCCAGATCCCAAATCGCGGCCCGCGCGTGGTGGTCGCCTCCCAACAGATATCCTTCCATCTCGATCCGCACCTCGCCTGTCGTGCCGGGATGAGCGGAGCCGGGCCCAAGGCGAATCGGCTCCTGGGTGGCAATCTCTGTCGGCGGGAGGTTGAACAACGATCGACGATAACTTGGTACGCGACGCTCGTTTGGATCAACCTCGTTTTGATAGTGGACCAGCGGAAAACTCCGCGAGGGCATCCCCCTGAGTGTTCCGGCGTCATGGGGATTCAAAAAGGGGTCAAGTACCGTTGCCGGAACGGCCCGCAGGGTGCTTCGCACAGCGGTACCTGACCCCTTTTTGGGCCATGCCCAACAATGGATCTCGCCGCGCGCGTCTCGCCGGCGGATGTTGAACCCGAATTCGGGAGTCAGCGTCCGGTTTCGATGGAAACTGTTGAAAGGAATCGACACTTCCGCCGTCCAGCCGTTCTCGCCTTGAGCCACGACGGACGTGAACTGCAACCGCCACAGATCCTGCCATGGCGGCCAGTGCTCCCGGTATTCCCCCGGCGGCGCCCATCGCCCTTGCTTACGCTTGGTTGGCGTGACGGTGATGAGATAGAACGAATTGCCATCGCCGTTGGAATCGACCAGGAGCGTGAGTTCCTCTTGTTCGGATTCTTTATCTGGTGCTGCTTTGGCACCCATTGTCTCGTTCATGCCGCAGACGACGCCCACGTAAAGATGTTCGGCATCACGCGCCACGAACGCCTCGGTCTTTGAGTCCGCCGGCTTTCCATCCACCCTCTTCAGCGGTCCGGTACTTGCAGCCTGCTTCCAAAACGGCTCGTCGAGTTTTCCGTCGATCTCCGGCTTGGAGCCGATCTCGGGAACTCGCAAGACCGGCCGGTCGCCGCTCTGCTGCGCCGCGGGCAAACGCGACGGCAGTGCCGCAGACGCAGACGCAATAATCAAAACGCCATAAGCCGCAGCCGTTCTGGCTCTTCTACGAGGCACCATCGCCTTCACTCCCTTCCGTTTGGCCGCTGGGCTTGGAAGAGTCCTGCGCCCATCGTCATTTCCCTAATCTTTCGCCCTAATCTCCCACCCTAATCTCTCTCCTCCCCCCGCCTCATGTCTCCGTGTGCAGGTATCCTCTCAACCCGCCTAGCATCGCCATCACCTCGCGCAAGTAGGATTTGGCAGCATCCACTTCCATCAGCGACGCGGCCTCCACCAAATCCAAGTACGCGGCGAGTTTCGTGCCCGCATCCTCCGCAGTCCGAACGAACTTGCTATGATCCAGCTTCGAGAAACGACCGTTGCCTTCGGCGATGTTGATGGTCAGACTTGTGGACAGATCATCTACTCTCCTGGCATGCCGCACACTCCAATACCGAACCCAGCGAGCACTCCAGGCAGTAGATTCCGTTCTCTGTTGCACGCAGACGCGCAGCCTTGGCCAGATTCGTCACGATGCTTTCCGTCGCTCGGCCCAATTGGTCGGAAACGGCCATGACCGCTGGCCAGGAAGCGATCAGCGCGGTGGCCGTCTTCGCGAACCCTAAGGCATGCGCGTAGACATCCAGTTTCTCGTGCGGAAAGAACTGCGTCATCTGGGAGCGCTCGTGTGGTACGGGTGGAAGATTAAGGTGAAAGATTAGGGTGGAGAATTACTCCATCACCACGGTTCATTCCAATTCCGGTCCCTGAATTCGCTCGCCCCTCAACTGCCGCCCTTGGTCTTCATGGTTGAAGGTCCCGTAAAACAACGCGTTGGTATCCATCCAGGTGATCAGCCGTTCCCAGTCTTGTGCGGCCAATTCGACGTCGTGATGGCCCTCGACCAGGAGCGTCGTCAATTTGCTGCCACGGGCTCCGTATTGGTCCGGGCTCGTCCGCGGCGGCCCATTGCTGTCGCGGTATGGAACACGGCCAACCAGCGCATTGTAGGACTTGGAGAATTTTGCCTCTGGTTCTCCCGTGAGAAAAACGTCCCCGCTTTGCTCCTTCGGCATCTCGGCCTTGTGACACCGAACGCAGTGCCGGTCCAGCACGGGCTGGACGAGCAACGGATAGCTGAACGGCAAGGAACCGTCAGGGCCGGGCGTGATTACCGAAGGGGGTCGACCAAGCGCCATGGCTACCGGGCTCGATGGTGATGCAGAAGGAGATGTCATGCCGTGTTCGTGGCAACCGACGCAAGCGACGGTTTCGCCGGGCTGGGCATACGTCAGACTGTACATCGTCTGGACCGCCCGGCCCCGTTCGTCCAACGCCTGGAACATCACGGCCTTGCGCGCCGGGACGCGGAAGTGGGCCGAGCCATCCTCCTCGACCGGCACCGTGCCCAAAACCTGTTTGCCCGGGGCCCCACGAGCAGCACCGGGAGACGGGTTGCCCATATTTGGCGTGGTTTTGGGCAGCACCTGGATGACGCGAAGCTGAGTGATGCGCTCCGTGGGAAGCGGCGTCCAACTTTCGTACACGTTTTGGAGCAAGAACGTCCCCTCGGCCTCGCCTTCGGCCGCAAGCGCGGAAGGCAGGACCGGCGGTTTGTCTCGCTGCCGCAAGGGGATCGGCCAGGAACTCGATATGTTCAAGTCCCGGTACAGCAACTCCTTGTTGCCGAAGCAGTCCACGAGGTAGAGCCCGAACAGATGCGGAGGGTTCTTGTACGGCTCGCCGCGAAGTGTGTCAAACGTGTAGGCCGCCAGACAGTATTTCTCCGAAAGCGGATAGGGGCTGCGGTAACAGTGCCCAGGCCAGCGGATCGTTTGGAGTCGTTCCATAACCTCGGGGGGCCATCTTCCACCCCATCGGCTCCGCACGGGAAACTCAGATTCGTAGAAGGGCACGTCGGGCGTGAAACGCGTGAGCGGTTTAAGGTCGTCGATGCCCTTGCTCACGTCCACCAGGACGATCGAACCGGCGGGCACGGCGTGGTGGGCGCAGGCCGTACCCATGACGCGTTTGGAACCGGGGATCGGCTGCGCCTCCCAGATTCCCATGGGGTTCAGCGTGCTGTTGCCGTAGTAGATGCGCACGTCGCTGCCATCGGGCTTGACGGTCCAGAGATGCTGGAAGTTGACGGCGCGGCGATCCACATAATCCCAGCGCGTGTACAGGACGCGGCCATCGTGCAAGACGGCCGGATCGTATTCGTGCGTGTCGTGAAAGGAAACCACTCGCGGGTCGCTGCCGTCGGCCTCGCAAATCGCCATAGTGTGGGTGGGACAAGGTCCTTTGCCACAGCGATGGAAGCCGCCGCGGCGACTGGAGCAGAAGGCGATCTTGCCGTTCGGCAGGAAGCACGGTGAATGATCGTCGTAGGGGCCGTCGGTGAGCTGCGCGAAATTGCCGCCATCCGCGTCCACGGAGTACAGGTGAAAATGCCGGTCCGGAAACTGGCCATAGGTGGTCGGGTCCGACTCCGCCTCGCTGTACGCGAAAAGGACGCGCCGCCCGTCGTAGGATACCTCAGGAGACATGTAGGCGCCTTGAGGCAGCTGGTCTCGGACCAGCGGCCGAAGACGCATCGACCGGCCCGGTTCTTCCAGCACAAAGACGCCGCCGCCCGGCCGCGCGCAGTCTCCGTGGAATGAAACGATGTGCGAGCTGTAAGCCCCACCCGGCACGTCCTGGACGAACACCACGGGGCCGGTATCCGCCAATGGGTTCTTCAGGGTGATACGGCGACGCACATGGTGCACTTCTCGCCACAGCTTCTCCCAGGCCACTTCGGCCGCCTTCTCATCCGCGGCCAGTTTTTTCCATTCCGAACGCAAACTTCCCCACTCGGCCGTTTCCGCGTCTATCTGATGCCCGCCGCTGTGGAGGTCCTCGATCAAATGATCTCCCCCCTCGAACATCCGCTCGACGGCCGCCGCATACGTTACCGAGTCTCGCGGCGTGCCGATGCCATCCTGCATGCGCCAGTCCCATTCGATCATCACCTGTTCCATGGCCGGCCGCAGGGACGGATGTATCGGCGGGGGGCAGGTAACCTGCTTCGGCGCGAGCGCCAGGGCGATCGGCGTGGAACTACCAGCCGTTTCGATGCGAATTTCCCGCCAGCGGACCGCAACCTCGGCTCCGGAACCACGCGAAATCAGTCGCGCGAGCGGTTCGCCACTTGATGCCGCGGCGTCGACGCTCAATTCAACCGCCTCGCCGCTGCGCAACGTCCGTGCCACGTTTTTGCCTTCGACTGCAATTTCGACCTCTGCCGCTTCGCCAGCTACCAGATCCACGCGAGCGGAAACCGAAAACGCGCCGGCCTGTTTGGGAAGCGGTATGCCCACTTCCGCCGTTTCATCCTGCCCGACGCACGCCACCACGGCGCCGGCATAGGCCAGGACTGCGACCTGAGGGCCTGTGCCGTCCGCCATCAGCACGAAGCCAGCCACTTCGCTGCTCTTGTTGGTGACGGGCTTGCCGTCGGCGACAAACTGTAGGGCGTCGAGAGGGATGCTCTTCGGCTGACCCACCGCCTCCGCACCCGGCGAACGCGGCGGCCGGGCAATCCCGATGGATACCATGGTCGAAATCACAAAAAGCGCAACCGTCCGCGATCTTGTCCAAGAGGCCATCTTGAGGGCTCCTTTCACAGTCATTCCACTGGCTTCGCTGGATACCAACGCCTAGCCGTCCTCCATCTTCCATTGATAGTCCGGATGGGCGTGCTGTTTGAAATAGTCACTAAGCTGACGGTACAGCCTGTTCTTGATCTCTTGATATTCGGGACGCTGGCTTAAATCATTCGTCTGACCAGGATCCTCGTTCATATCGTACAACGCGGTCTCTTCATTATGCGTTGCGGTCTTTGTGTCACTCAATCCTCCCCGAGCGACAAACAGCATCCAGTCCTTTGTTCTTACTCCCCGTTCCCAGTTGCGATAGTCGAAGTATATCGTATCGTCCCAATCTTCGATTCTCGTCCCCCGCAACTCCGCCGAATAATCCCTACCGGGCTGTTTCGGCGCGGCCGGGAGTTTGCCTTTCATTCCAAGATAGGAAAGCAGCGTGGGCATGAGATCATAATGTGAAACCAGCCTGTCAGATCTTCGTCCCGCTTCGACGTGCTTCGGATGTCGAAAGATAAGGGGGACGTCCACACAACCGTCCTTCAGACATCTGACGAAGTTGGGCGAATGGCTGAAATGTCCATATCTGCCGGCAGGAACTCCTTGATCGGAAGTGAACACCACGACGGTATCGTTTTCAACGTCAGTCTCTTTCAGCGTCTTCATGATGGACCCAATGCCCTCGTCCATGAGCGTGATCGACGAGGCAAATATCCGGCAATAAGTCAGATGAGCTTCACTGTTTTCGGCATCTGCAGGATAGAATATCGTATTCAACGCTTTTCTGTAATACTCAAGGTGCTTGTTCCTACTTCGATTCTGCATGCCATATCCCGTTGGCACGTTATAGGAAAGATAGAGGAAAAACGGTTGTTCCGCGCCGGCATTTTCCTTAATCCAATCCACGGCACATTGCGAGAAAAATTCGGTGTCATTTGTTTCCGCGAAACCCTGCTTGCCATTTTTTATATACGTTGTGGTAATCCAGGGCGCGCCGCCTGCGAGATAGGGCAAGGTGGTCCATGAAGAAAAGCCCTTGTAGTCCGGTCCTTTACCTTCCAGATGAAACTTTCCGATGGCGTGGCAATTGTAGCCAGTCTCGGACAATATCTGAGGCAGGGTCTTCATACTGTCCAACAATTCCGGTTTGGATTTGCATTCGTTGTTGATGCTCCGGCTGCAAATATCAATCTGTCCGTGTTGACATGGCAGTAATCCCGTGAGAATAGATGCACGGCTCGGAGAGCAGGCGGGGCTGCAGCTAAAGGCCTTGTTGAACATCGTGCCCTCTCTGGCAAGGGCATCGATATTCGGTGTCAGAACATCCGCGTTGCCGTAGCATCCCAGAGTCGACGGACTGTGGTTGTCGGACATGATGAAGACAACGTTGGGCAATCGCCTATTCTCGGACGGAGAGTCATTGCCCAAAAGGCTGTCTACGCAGAGCAATAATGCTGCAATACACGTCAGCTTGATCAACAGTCTGCATGTGATGCTTGTCATTCTGTAGTCCTTCGCACAGCCGGAGTCGCCGCCGGTTTTCGCCGAACACCTTCAGTTGGTGCTCGATTGCTGACCGTCTCCCATCGGTACGATCCAGATATTTCGAAAGCGCACACGGCCTTGGCTTCTGTGGTTTTCGAGCACGATCGGTCCCGGCGCGGGTCCTTCGGGCTCCTGCAGAGTCGGGCATCGACTCTGGATTTCCACGTCGTCGTGAATCTTGACGCCATTCAGAAACACCGTAAATCGGGCGTTTTCGGTCTTCTTGCCGCTGCCGTCGAAACGGGCGTTTCTGAACGTGATGTCGAGCGTCTGCCAAATGCGTGCCGGTTCGCTCGCGTCCACGTCCGGTGCCTTCAGGCCGTAGATCGCGCCAAGCCGATATTTCTCCCCTTTCTCATTCCGACCACGTATTTCAGTGCAATAACGATAATGGGTCCATATGCCGCTGTTGATCCCCTCTTCTCCGGGCAGCCAAACTTCCACGTGCAATCTGAAATCGCCGAACCGCTGCTTGGTAATCAAGTGCCCCGGATCGCTAACCTCCAGAGCGCCGTCTACCAGCTTGTAGTGGCACGGCGGAGGCTCCTTCATCTGGTCGGCGGTGGGAATCCTCATGCTCTTATGCTGCATCCAGGCCGACGTGTCGATGCCGTCGAAAAGGACGATGGCGTTCTCCGGCGGCCTAGCCGGCGCGACGTCGGCCGAAAATGAGGTGTCGACGACGCCAAAGATCAAAGTTGTGGCGATCAGAACAGTCTTGTCCATCGTCTCATACCTTTCGGGGCTGCAAGAGCGCTATGTCATCCACGGGCTGCGCGTCGCTCGCGATCGCATTCGGTCGGCTTCGCTGTCGTCGACAAAACTCCCGGCCGCCGGGTCCCAGGTAACTCTGCGGTTCAGTCGGATGGCCACGTCGGCGATATTGCACAGCGTGGTGGCGGCATGACCAGCCTCGACCGGGGCAACCGGGTCGCGCCGGCTTCTGACGCACTCCAGGAAGTTGCCCATGTGGTTCTTACTTTCGTACAGGTGAGTCTCGTCCGGTTTGATGGCGACCTTCAGCAGCGATGCGGGTTCGGCCTCGATCTTTGAACCGTTGACGAAGACCCAACCCTTGTCGCCTTTGAAACGCACACCCGATGGATGAAGATTGTTGCTTTCGGAGTACTTGATCTCCAGACCGTCGGCCAGTGTGTATTCAACCGCCCAGGAAATGGGCGTGTCGTTCATGCCGGCTTTGGGAAACACGGCCGTCCCTTCGACTTCGATTGCCCCAGAGTGATCTTTGCCCAACGCGAACAGAGCGATATCCATGTGGTGCACCCCCCAGCCGCTGATCCACCCGGTGACGAAATTGTAGCAGTGCATCCACCCGAACAATCGGTCGCATCGGTGGGGCGTGTAGGAGATCATCAATGCCGGCCCGACCCACATTTCATAGTCCAGCCCAGCCGGGACGGGCACCTCTTTTTCGACCGGCGCCTCGCGTCCGCCCGGACAGGCGACTTCCACCGTATGCAAACGGCCCAAGTACCCGTTCTGCACGAGTTCGCCAGCAAAACGGACGTGAGCGATCGAACGCATGTGCGTACCGGTCTGGAAGACCCGACTGTAGCGCCGGACTGTCCGGCACATCGCCTGCCCCTCGGCGATCGTCACCGACAGCGGCTTCTCGCTGTAGAGGTCCTTGCCGGCTTTCATTGCCTGGACGGCTTGAATCGCGTGCCAATGGCCGGGCGAGGCGATCACCACCGCGTCGATGTCGTCGCGGCCGATCAGTTCGCGGAAATCGTTGTAAGTCTCACAGCCATGGTAGTTGCCTTTGCCGGCCCGGTCGGCGTACCGGGTTTCGATCGTTCTCTTGGCTGCCTGACACTTGTGCTCGAAAGGATCGCAGACCGCGACGACTTGCGCTGTGTCGAATGCCAAGCACCCGTTCAGCAGCCCGCTACCCCGGCTTCCCACGCCGATCGAGCCCAGAGTGATGCGTTCCGAGGCCGCCACATTGTCACCGGCCCCCAGGGCCCTGGCCGACACGAAACGCGGCACGGCGATCGAACCTGCGGCTGCCTGAAGAAATCGACGACGACTGATGTGCGAACAAGTCATTCGAGTGCTCCCACGATTGGCCCGCAACTGTAACATTGTGCAGGCAGCCATTCACACACGCTCTCTGGCGGCCGTTCACGGTCAATCATACTTGATTGCCTAGCCGACAACATCAAGGGATGCAGAAATCCTTGCTCCAACTCGGTGACCGGACCCAGCGCCCGACGCGGAACGAATCAGCGAATCAGACATCAACGATCCAGACAGTAAATCACCCCATCGTCGCCCATCACGATGATTTCGGCCACGCCGTCCCCGTCGGTATCCGCAATCGAGGGTGTTGCCGGCATGGCCGGCAGTTCGCATTCCCATTGGATGGCTCCGTCGCCTTCGGCAGTCTCGCCCACAGCCACGACGCGGCGTTTGACGCCCAGAAGAAACTCGTCGCGGCCATCGCTGTCGATGTCTGCGGTGACGGTCGAGGTGAAATTCCCTTCCATGGGGACTTCCCAGCGAATCTTGCCCGTTGCGCCGTCAAAGCAACAAAAACGGTTGCCGTAGCCTGCCCCGCCAATTTCCAGTCGGCCGTCGCCGTTCACGTCTCCGATTCCATCCCGCTGGTAGGTGCTGGTCGTATGGCTCCAGACGGCCTTTGGCTCCGGCGTCATCACGCCCAGGACGTAGCTGCTGTCGAACAGCAACTCCGGCTCGCCGCCCGGCACCAAATCGGCGACGGCGGGCCGGCCGTAGTAGGCCACAACGTCGGGAAAGAACCTGCTCATGGATCGGCTGCGCAGCAGGTCGCCCGTGGCGCCGTCGGCCATCCAGTAGTTGATGGGATACTCGAAGAACATCTCCTCGCGGCCATCGCCTACAAGATCGAAGAAGGCCATCTCGTAGCCGCCATACCCCCAAGCCTGGCCCGTCGGTTTCCCCTCGTCGTTCCACACGGCGGCCGAGTCATGATGCCACAGTATGTCTCCCGTCAGACCGGACAAGGCATAGCTCTCGTCGCTGTGCATGATGGTACGCATTACGTTGACCACGACATCGTATCGTTTGGGATCGGTCAGCCGAGCGACGAACAGATGGCGCAGCCCACCAAGTCGATACACCTCGCGTCGCCCGTGGAAATGACGGAAGGAGCGGCTCCACAGAACCGAGCCGTCAGGCCGCAGGGCCACAACGCTGGCCCGGCCCTCTCCATCAGGTCGAGCCAAGACCACTTCCTTCGTCCCGTCGCCGTCCAGATCGGCGGCCAACAAGCCATCTTCCGGCCCTTCGCCTCGCCCGGCCACGCGCCAGAGCAGGCGGGGTCGCTCGTCCTCGTCTCGTGGAGGTTCCACAGCGACGACAAAGTCGCCAGGCGCGGTAGCTACGACAAGCGGCCGGCCGTTGCTGCGCAGGTCCGGGGCAATGACGGGCCATTTCCCCGTGACGTTCTGGGCGAACGACTGCACCTCGGCGTCCGCGCCCTGCCCCTTGAACTCGGCCGACGCAACAGTGGGGCTGATCCACGACAATAAGACGTCGTCCTTCTCGTCTTGATTGACGTCGGAGACCGCTTCCACCGTCAGACGCATGCCCGGCGAGGCCTCCACCGTCCATAGGTCTTGCCAGCCGTCATCGTCGGCGTCCAGGCCGTGCCACCTTTCCACGAACTCCGACGGCCGTCCAGTCGGTTCACGCGTGGCGTAGACGAACCCTTGCCGGCCGTCGCCATCGAAATCGCCCCAGGCGATCCGCCGGGCTCCGCCGCCCGTTTTGAATGTCGCGAGTTGCGGAGGCTGCCGATGAAGGGAAATCTTGGGGATGAAGCCGCACTGGGTCGACCAACGCGAAACCGCTTGGCCCTCGCGCAGGTTGTAGATCTCGAGCGGCATGTATCCGAACATGCACAGGCCCGTGGTCCTTTGGCAGACGATTTCGACCAAACCATCGCCGTCCAGATCCAACGCCTCCATCAGATAGGTCGATGGCAGATCCAGTTCCGGTTCGCCCGTCAAGGCGTCGAAGGCAACCACGTGCCACTGTTGATCGCCGGCGTCGTTGTAGAGGTTGAAGAGGATTTCGTTCCGACCGTCCTGGTCGATGTCAGTGAGCGTGGTCAGCGGACACTGCACCGCGCGGCGGTGGCGGGAGATATCCAGTTCGATGTCCCGCCGCCAGTTCGTCTTGATTTTGCCCTCGACGACATCCAACGATTCGATGGCCAGTTGGAAATTGCCGATGTTGACGATTTCCATTCCCGGCTCGTCGTCCAAGTTGATCGCCCCCAGGAAGCCCCGACTGCGGTGTGGGTAGTGAATGTCGTCAAGTAGTTCGCCCGTCTGTCCGTTGTGGACTGTGAGGTAGTAGTAGCTGCCGGTGACGACTTCTAAACGGCCGTCGGCGTTTACGTCGGCCGCGAGCACCTGCGGCCGGTGAAAGCTCTTGTACGTCACGGCGGTTTCCCACACGACCTCGGGCCGGTCGGGTCCGTTGCGAAAAACCTCCAGCCGCACCCGTCCGTCCAGACCCTGGCCGTGCCAACTCACACGTTGCGGAAACTTCTCGTCCGGCAGCCAGTTGGCCCAGCGCACCGCGTCGCTATCCCGCATCTCCAACACACTTCCATCGTCATACACAAACTTCTGCGGCGCGAGGCCCCAGGCATTGGCCGTCTGAGCCAGGTAGTTAGGATTCCTTTCCGCATCGACCTTAGCCATGCTCTCCGCACCGGGCCCGACTTGGAGATACCCGCGATAGGCGGCCAACGAAACGGACCAGGCCACCTCTGGGGCCGTAGTCATCGCTCCCTTCAAACTCGACCGCCCGGTCAGGGCCGGATCATGGAACGGCATAGGCCAATCATCGGCGGCGGCGAGAGTGGCAGCAGTGGCTGGTGTCAGGAGCAGGGAGACGGACATCGAAGCACGGAGGAGAAGTCCAGTCATGGTGATTGTCGAATCCTCGTATGCGAACGTTCCGGGAATGGAAGTCCTCGATGCGGCCCAGGTCTATGGCCCCAGAAGCTCGGCCAACTGGGCCACGGCCGCCGGGGCATAGCTGGCCTGTAGGGCATCGGCCAAACAGGGTTCATAGGTAAACTTTGGCGACGTTGTGTCCGCGCGCAGCGAGTCAGCTAGCTGCTTCACCCGACGATAGTGGGTGCGGGCCTCGTCGAGCTTGTTCGCCCGGGCAAGCTGCAGCGTCTGGACACACTCGTCGTAGAACAGGATCGTCTGCTCGCCATAGGTAAACATCCGTTCGTCTTCGGCGATGCGGCCGCGGATCCGGTCGGGTAGTTCGGCCGTCAGGGCTTCGTCGATCAACTCGCGGC
This sequence comes from Pirellulaceae bacterium, assembly GCA_016784735.1. Taxonomy (GTDB): domain Bacteria; phylum Planctomycetota; class Planctomycetia; order Pirellulales; family Pirellulaceae; genus JADHUC01. Next base: position 48,805 of record JADHUC010000007.1, read on the forward strand.
ACTTCTTGGCATCAGCGACGATCTCCACCAGAGTACGCCCGTCACAGACTATGCCCTGCTGGCGCCGGTATTGCAGATGCCGCTCAGGAAAGAGGTCTTCGGCGCCACGGTTCAGCCGCCGCGCCAGCCCGTACTTCAGTTCGGTGACGTTCGAGAGCATCTTCTCCAGGGATTCGTAGAATCGGCGCATCGTACACGCGGCCGGGCCGTATCGTCGTGTGAAGTAGTCTGCCAAGAGCGCTTCGCAGTCGGTGTTCACGTCCCAGAGCTGGCGGGCCATTTGGTAGTTGGTCAACGCCTTGTTGCCCCAGTTGGCCGTGGTCACGTGCATGTACTGAAAGTAGCGCGCGCCGACCTTGTAGTAGTGGGGAATGTCGTTGGTCATGGTGTTCATGAAAACGACGGGAAGACATTGGTAGCCCGAAACGTTGTAGTATTCGCCGATCACGAGCTGGCCGCGGTAGTGGCGCTCTGGATCGGCTACCCACCCGTGCAGTTGCTGTTGATAGCGGACGTTGCGGGGACAGTCGGGATCGTCGAAGTCGTGGACGTAACAGCGGGCGATCGGGTAGAAGGTACCGGAACAAGTCGCGTAGTCGAAACCGGGCGGCAGAGGGCGCGTGGGTGGGCTGAGTACGTCGGCGTAAACCAGGAAACGGATTGGAATCGACCGATGGATCCTGCCCGCCGCGCGGGCCTGCTTGATCTCGCGGTCCAGCCGCTCGACCAGTAGCAAGTTGCGGTCGCTGGGAGTGCCCAGCGCCTTACACGCCTCGCACTGGCACCAGCGTCCGGCGTCGAGGGTCCAGAAGCGGATGATGTCGGCGCCGCGATAGGGGCCGTCAATCAGCGCCTGGACGTAGTTCCTCATGAACTCGGTGACTGCGCTCGGATTGGACGTGCAGAAATTGGTGCCGCTCCAATCTCCAATACCCGGGATCCGACGCCCGCCTTCGAAGGCGAACCATTCCGGATGAGCTTCGAAATAGGAGAGCTTCCCATCAGAGTCGACGTCGCCCTGGTACTGGCTGCCGGGCGGATACGGATTTTTGGGCCTGTCGTCATCGTTGTCGAACTGTGGATGGTCGTATGGATATGCCGAAGACGGACGGAGGAAAAGCCATTCCGCGTCGTGCATCCCGCAGACCATCTTGATGCCCAGCTTGCGAACCAGTGGGTGGTCGCTCTGTTCGATGCACCAGTCGTTCAGACGGTTCCGCGCCATCCAAAGCAGGAACTCGGGATTGCCGCGGTCTTGCCAAGCCATGAAGCCGCGGGTGTGGAAGCTCGGCCGCTCGGTCAAGTCAAAGTCTACGATCCCTTCAATCTGTGGCACTTCTTCGTGCAGTTCGCCCGGAGCGAACCAGCGGCAGCCGAGCCGATACAGCAAGTCGTAGGCTCCGTACAACGTGCCCTCACGCCCGCCACCGGCTATCAGCGTGATACGGCGTCCGCCCGTCTCGGCGCTGCGGATGCGGTACCCTTGAGCGCCGACCTCGGAAAGCTGCTCTGCATCCACGCCCAACTTCCCGGCAAACTCGCGGGTGGCCGCATTCGACTCCGGGCCGCCGAGCAGGATCAGGTCGCCGGCGTTCGGTTGATCGTCGTCGACGATGGCAAAATCCTCTCCGCGGCCCGCCATCTTGCGCAGATAATGTTGAAGCTCCACGGCCGCAAAGCACTCGGTGCAGATCGTATCGTCGGCCGGGTCAGCGTCGAGCCAATTCACCTCGGCCTCGGCGCCTCCGGCGACCTTAGCCGACGGATTCGACCCGAAATTCACGACGATCGTCGTGTCCGGACGAGCCGGATGGGCGGCCAGACAGACAGCGGTCAAAACCGACACCAGAAGAACCTGGCGGAATCTCATCCTGAGGCTCCTTCTACTGCGGCGGTCCGATGATCGCCAATAGAAACGCTTTCCGATTTCGTTCACGCATGGTTCTCGTTTAACCCGAAGCCGGAGGCGATGGCGGGAAGTGGTATGGATCGTCTACACATGGCGCCCGCCATCGCCTCCGGCTTCGGGTTAAACGAAGAGGTTGTCTCATCCCTGATCTTACTGTCCCACACAAACAACTGTCCCCGCGATTGTCGACATATACAGCCGTGTTCCCGCTACGCACATACCGTTGAATACCGGTGGGTTCTCCAGATCGGTTTCCTGCTGCTTGGCGCCGTCACTGGCCGAATAGACACACAATACGCCCCCCTTGCTCCCTTCGATGAACGCCCAGGGGTCTGCCGGATCTCCCATGTCCAGCGTGCCGGCAACGTAAAGCTTGTCACCGGCCAACACCATCGCTTGGATGCGGACTTGAACGTCGACAGCAAATTGTTCCTCGTTGGTCTCGTGGTTGTAGGCAAAGAGCGTATAGCCCTTCCCAGGCTGAAAGCGATAACGGTCGTGTCTGCTTCTCGATTTCCTATCGCGCGCTCTGACTCCATAAGTGGTTGTGTCATCAAAAACCAACAGCTTTGACCGCGAAGCGTTGCGGTATGTCCAATAGACTTGATTGAACCAGGAGCCGTCCAGGAATCCTGCATCGGACACGACTTGAGGACCAGGTACCGGATCCTGCCTGACACCGCCGCCAAACCGGGCGTCGATGGTTTCTCTCGCCTGAGAAACTGGCCGACTGATGTCCTTGGGATCCAGCCGGAGATTCCGCATGTAGATAAGTCCCCCGTCGGCGGTCAGAATATCTGACACGGCCCCCAGGTTCTCCGACGGCATGTCATAGAACTTTGACAACGGCACTAAGAACTGGGGCGACCGCGTCTCGTATTCCTTTTGCTCAATGCCCTGCAACTCTGGACTGAACACTTGGGTCTTCTGAAGCGTGCGACCGGTGAATGGATCGAGCGCATACGCAAAGATCCCTCCATCCACGAATGACTGGCGACCGGCCGTAAGATAGGCGACACCGTTTGTGACAAGTATGCTTCCATGAACGGGCCACGGGGATTCCAGCCTGTCAAGTGCAACGATTCGACGCTCGGCCGGGGCGCCCCTGAACCTGTATACAAGTTTTCCATTGCCCGCATTCAGTGCATAAGCCCATCCGTCTCGCGAACCGCAGAGGGCAAGGCCTTTGTAGATCGTAGGTGGCGAGTCAATCGGTCCGCCGGTCACATAGGACCAACTCCTTTCGCCGGAGTCGGCGTCTACGGCCCAGACCGCGTGGCGGTCCGTCGCGCCGAAGAAGACTTTGCCTTCTGCCACGACGGGGCTGGTTGCCGCGCAGCCAATGTCGGTTCTCCAACGGACGCTCAGATCGGAAGGCCCCGTTGCGGGCGTCGCACAACTGCGCTGAGGGTCGAACCGGTAGGTTGGCCACTCTTCCGATGATTGGGGCAAGTTGGCTGCAGGCGACAGGCCGTAATCAGGCCCTTTTTCGAGCCTGCTGTTTGCTCTCGGCGTGGGCTTCTCGGACGACTCGGGCGCGAAGGCATAGAAGCCTGCCAGTTTCGCCGAGATATAACAGACGCAGGCGTCGGGCGGCGCATAGATCAGGCCGTTACACGGCAGGATTCCATATCGACATCCGCCTCTTGTCCAATGATGAAGCTTGACGTCACCAGTAGCCAGTTCCGTGGATTCGATGCCGCGGCGTCCGGTGAAGATGTAATTGGGCGTCGCCTTGTTACGATAGCACCGGTGATGGTGGCCTTGAAAGAAAGCGTCGGCCGCATCGATGGTCTCCTTGACTTTGCCCGTCCTCGCTTCGAAGCCAACAAGGGAGAAATCCGAATCTCCAACCGTCCAGATCAGGCCATCGATCCCGAATGCATCCGCCGAGGTCACGAAAGGCCAACCTCCGCACTTGGCGGACCATAAGATACTTCCTGCTTCAGCGTCGACGGCAAAAATGGCGGTTCGGGTTGGCTTCTTGTATGGTTCGCCCGGTTCGGTCGGCTGCGTCAATACGAGCACCTTGTCGTAGTAGGCAAGCGAGCAGACATTGTGAAAGGCAAAACCCCGGTTCTTCACTTCCACATGGTCGGGCCTCGGCAGACGCCAACACACCTCCCCGCCGTTCGCATCAAGGCATACGATCTCGTTGGCGTCCAGCACGTAGACCTTGCCGTCGCCGGCTACCAAGGGAAGATACGTCTTGCTGGACAGGTACGGCAGACCGCCGAACGGCTCGCTCTTCCACTTCATCGATCCTGTGTCAGGATCGACTGCGACAACACTGTTGACGGCGGTCGGCGCGCCGCGTTCGGCAGAATTTCCGGTATCGCGCTGACGAACGGCAAGGACGAGCGCCCCGTCATGTAACAGTATCTGTTGCGTGTCTTCCGTGTCTTCATAGGTACGGAGGACGTCGCCCGTCTGAGCGTCCAACGCGGAAACCGGGGCATTGAAACCAAGGGTGACATATATGGTATTCCCAGCGGCAACAAGCCGGTACGGGATGCTTTTGTCCTGGCGAAGCCAGGTGCCGTGCGCCGGTCCGCCCCAGTCAGGCAGCGGCTTCTTCCAGAGCAACACGCCGTTGAACGCATCCCGGGCGATAAGCGACCATTTCTCTGGCGACGCGAAGACGCCCGTTGGTGTCTCGTCAAGGATGTAGAACAGTCTTCCTCGTGCCGAGACCATCGCGCTGACGGCGGGCGGGCCATCGTGATGACGCTGCCAAAACGGCTCGGCAATCCATTGAATGCGACCGGGCGGGCCGACCCGGGTGTCATTGGCCACCGCATTCCCATCAGCGTCGTGAAGCCAGTGTGTCCATTCGTCGATTTCCTCCGGCCAAGGCTTGACCCATTTCCGATTTTCGATTTCCGATTGCCGATTGAGAAAAATGGCGACACCGCCAGGGGCTAGCACGCGCTGGATCTCTTCATCTCGTATCTCGTATCCCGCATCCCGCATCACAACCAACTTCACAAGGTCGTCAACGTACGGCAGTTGCTTGCCCTGCCATTGTTCCACCGACACCTTACCGTACAGGCCAAGCGACCGGATGTGCTCGCGAGCCTTCCGGACGCTCTCCGCATCGGCATCGAGACCGTGGACCAGGAAGCCATCGCCCACCCGCAAGGCGGCGGTCAGTCGGCCATCGTCACAGCCAACGTGTACGATCACGCCACCGGTGACTTCGGCGGCTTCCAAGATCTGCCGCGCCATCTTACTAGTGTCATCCTGCGTCTGCAGGTCAGCCGCTTGGAGGATCGTGCCCCATGCCAGAAACACGACGACACAGGGAATTCCAACGCACAGGCTGATGGCAGTTCGCGCCGCGTGGATCATGGCCAATTCTCCTAAATTCGGCTGGACCAGTTTGCTCTCGGACTTGGTTATAGATTAGTGGTTATAGATGAAGGCAGGTACGATTCCATCTCCGCCTCTCTTCTTATCTATAACCACCAATCTATAACCACCCTCCAAACGACCGCTACCACGGAATGCCCCTCTAATTCCGGACGAAACGTAGCAGCTCACAGCGTCTAATCATCGCATCCGAGACCCGTGAGTGCAAACGAACGCTGGCCTGCTACAATAATCGCTAGACAAGCACGCTCGCGGTAAACGCCCCGGTCCGCCGAGGCACCGTCGGCTGGAAGGAAACCGAAGGAGGTACCACCGAACCATGAAACCGATCGCACTCACAATCGCGCCGTTCGTACTGCTGTCGTTCGCCACGCTTTCGCCGTCGGCAAGCGGTGCCCAGCCGCCCAAAACCGCGCCAGTGTATGTCAAGAAAGACACTTGGCAGCAGAGTATGCTGGCGTCGCTGGAGGCCACGTTCGGGCCGACCGTCGGAAAGGACCGCGCCGCCGGGTCCGACGGATTCCACCCGGCGACCGTTCGACTGACGCCCGACGCGCAACCGGTGCGGCTGGAGTTTCGGGTCGACGGCCTCCAGCGGTTGTACTTCGCCACGCTCGGCCGCCTGCCGGAAAACGGCTCGGCGCATTTCCTTAGCCCGCGGCTGTTCGACAAACAGGGTAATTCCATCTCTCTGGAACTCGACGGCACGATGGTGGAAGGAAAGGTCAACACCCGTGTGGCCAGGGCGACGGAGTTGAAGATCGGCGGCACGACGCACCGTGGCTTCGCGCTTTCGCCTGGCGAAGTCGGCTTTCGACTCGACGGCAAGTACGAGCGACTGGAAGTGTTCGTCCACTACGTGCGGGCAATGAGGGGACTACCGCCGCACGCGGCTGTCGACTGCCGGCCGATCGTCGCCCGCGCGTCGGAATGTCGGCAAGTCCGGGAAGCGTTGTGGGACCTGGTGGCTCGGGACTTTCGCGATCGGCGGTCGCAGATCGAAATGGAGATGGAACGGCGTGACGGAATTTGGAATGACTACGTACCGACAGGGAACGGCGCCTCAAATGCGTACTATCTCGCGCATGCCCAACAGCGACTGGAGTTGGCACGCAAGACGCTTGAATTTGTGCAGAAAACGACGCCCCGGCCGAAAATGGCGGCGGAATTCCAGACGCTCAAGCAAGCCATCGACCAGGCGGCCAAAGAGCCCGCCTCTTCGGCCGGCAGAGATCTCTTTGCCCAGGCGGTCGACCTCCGACGCCGGATCGTCTTCTCGCACCCTGCGCTCGATTTCGATCGGATGCTGCTGACCAAGCGGCCGCCGCCGCTGCTGAGCGCCCCAGGGGACAACTATTTCGGACGCCACAACGATACAGGACCGGGGTTGGTCGTTCTGGACGGCTGGAAGACCGACAAGCCGAACGAAACGGTGCTGTTAGAAGGCAAACTGCCGCCGGGTTGCGCGATGCACCCGGACTTGTCGTTCGACGGCGAGCGGGTGGTATTTGCCTACGCCGATCACGCGCCTCCGCGCGACCAGTGGCAGTTCTTCCTCTACGAAATCGGCGTCGATGGCTCGGGCTTGCGGCAGATCACCGGTACGGACGACGATCCGTTAGCCGGGACCGACGGCAGGATGACGGTGCTGTGCGAGGACTACGATCCCTGCTACTTGCCCGACGGTGGGTTTGCTTTCATCTCGACGCGAAACCAAGGTGGCGTGCGATGCCACAACGGCGGACGCTATTGTCCCACGTACGTCCTCTATCGTTGCGACGCGGACGGATCGGACATCAGCCAGATCTCTTACAACGAGGCCAGCGAATGGGACCCGACGATGATGCCCGATGGACGGATCCTCTGGATGCGTTGGGACTACATCAACCGGCCCGTGATTCCGACGTTCGGCCTGTGGACCACCCGGCTCGACGGCACGGCCGCCGTCCACTACTTCGGCAGCTACACGCCGAACCCGTGCAGAATCTGCCAGGCCAGGCCCATTCCCGGCTCGCACAAGCTCGTTGCCACGGCGGCCGGACACCACACAATGCATGCCGGGTCATTGTTTCTGATCGACCGCGAAATCGCCGAGGACGGCCTGGAGGCCATCACGCGACTGACGCCAGAGGCAAACTTTCCAGAATCGGAAGCCGATTCGCCGGTCAGTTTCGGCAGTCCGTATCCGCTGAGCGAAGACCTATACCTGGCCTCGTTCTGCCCCGATCCGTACCCGTGTTCCATGGCGCAGTATCCGCGGCACGACGCTTACGGGGTCTACCTGGTCGATACGCTCGGTGGGCGGGAGTTGATCTATCGCGATCCGGAGATCTCGTGCTTCGCTCCGATGCCCGTTCAGCCGCGGCCAAAACCGCCGGTGCTGCCGTCGTCGGTGGCCGGCAAGGAAACGCAAGCGAAGGGAGTCTTCTACCTACAGGATATCTATGAGGGCACGCAGGATATTCCTCGCGGCACGGTCCGGCGGTTGCGCGTCAACGAACTGATCCCCCAACCCACCCAACGCGTACCGTATTCCAGCGCCGTGAGGTTCGAGGTGCTCAAACGGGTTGTCGGCACCGTGCCCATCGACGAAAGCGGCTCGGTGGCGTTCGAGGCACCGACCGGCGTGGCGCTGCAATTCCAGGCATTGGACGAAAACGGCATGGCCGTGATGAGCATGCGCACGGCCACCTACTTGCAACCGGGCGAGCAAGCGGGCTGCGTAGGCTGCCACGAACCCCGCACTGCGAGCCCCGTGATTCAACGCGACCCCTCCGCGAGCGAAGTCATTCTGAAGCTGCAGCCGCCGGCGGGCCCCCAGTATCCGGGCGGCCTCAGCTTCGCCAAGACCGTACAGCCGGTGCTGGACCGTTACTGCATCGACTGCCACGGCTTGAAGGAAACCGCTGGCGAGGTCAACCTGCTGGGCACGATCGACACCACCGAGAAGAACATCGCCAACACCTTCCAGCGACTGCTGCCCAGCACGGCCTACGCATCGCTGACCCAGGACGGTAGCTTGGTCAAGATCGCCCAATACCAACGCGAAACCTGGTACAGCCAGCCGAAGGACTATTTCGCTCACGGCGGCACCCTGGCCAAGCTGTTGCTGGCGGGCCACGAGAACGTCGCCCTCGACCCCGAAAGCCACCAGCGAATCATCGACTGGCTCGATCTGAACGCCCAGTTCTACGGCACGTACTCGTGGAACAAGGAGGAGTGGCGGCAGACAGATGCGGAAGGCGAGAAGGCGCTCCGCTCGCACATCCGTCAGAGGTTCGGCGACCAATTGGCCGAGCAACCGCTCACGGCACTCGTGAACGTGGCGTTGCCGGGCGAGAGCCGTATCCTGAAAGCGCCGCTGGCGATTGAGGCCGGCGGATGGGGACAGATCGAACATGGCGGCTGGAACAGCACTGACGAACCGGACTACCGGAAGATGCGCGGGCTCGTCGAAGCGGCCATTCAGCCCCTACGATACCACGACATCGCCGGCACTTGCGGCCAAGGCGAAGACTGCATGTGTCTAAGTTGCTGGGTCCGCAAACGCGGAGAAGAGCGACAGAGGCGAGTCGCCGCCACGCGGTAGACATCCCACCGGTTGGCCCTAACGCACGATGAAGACACATTATCCTCCAACACGATACCGTGAGATCGAAGTTAGCGGCCCGCCGCGGGAACTGGGCCGGCAGATTGGCGATGCTGCTCGCGAGGAGGTCCGCGGTTTCTGCGAGATCGCCCTGGAACGAGTCCAAAAGACCACGCCGATCTCGCGCGAGAAGGCCATGGAAGTGGCTCGACGCAGCGCCGAATTCGCGGAGCATTACAGCCCGGACATGATGGAAGAACTCCGCGGCACGGCAGAGGCTGCGAGGGTTTCGATCGACGACCTGATGCTGCTGCAGGTGAGGAACCAGCTTCAACCGGAGCAGGACGCGGGATGTACGGTCTTGTCACTTCCCTCAGATCCCGAGCTACAACGCGCCGCAATCGTCGCGCAAAACTGGGACAACGATCCGGCTCTGGATACACTGACGGTCGTGTTGACTCGGCGTCCCTCCGGCAAGCCGGCGCTGACCGTGTGCACTCAGGCCGGCCTGATTTCGTACATGGGGTTTAACGAAGCTGGCATCGGAGCGTGTGTAAACACACTGCCGGCGCCCAGCCGCGAAGCTGGCGTTCCGCACTACTTCATACTGCGCGGCATCTACGAAGCAACGACACTGGAAGAAACCGTGCAGGCAGTCCAACGGGCTCACCGGGCGATTCCCGCGAACATCATGTTGGCGACGCCCGAAGGACCGGCGGACCTGGAGGTCACGATTGGCGACGTTCACGTATTGCGGCCGAATGGACGCGGCTGGCTCACGCACACCAACCACTGCCTTCATCCGGACCTGACGCCCAACAATGACGCGTTCCCGGAACTGATCCAGTCCCATGCACGTAAGAGACGAATCGACCAGTTGGTTGTTGCCTTGGACAAGGAAATGAACATCGACGCGGTGAAATCCATCCTCAGCGATCACGACGACCACCCCACGTCGATCTGCCGTCACGCCAACGCAGATCCGATACTTGGTTTCTGGGAGACCGTGTTTTCCATCATCATTGAACCAATCGAGCGCCGCATGCACGTAAGCCGCGGCACGCCGTGCGATCATCCGTACGAGACGTACCTGATGCCGTAGCCGCGGACCAGTGCGACCGCTCAGGCCGCAGGGCCCCGTGGGCGGTCCTCACATCGCCAGCTTCCCGGATCCGAGTCCCGATCCACACCGGAAGAGCAAACCATACCGCTTCCGGTCAAGTTTGACACATTGCACACTAGCCCGACGCGCCAGCGAGGGAATGGCTGGGCACCGTCGCTGGCGCGTCGGGCTAGTATCATTCCCAGTCGGGAGCGGTATATTGCGATGTTCTATTCGTTCGCCGCATTCACTTGATTCCACCATACGAAAAGCCGATGCGGGCTCTCGGGCGTGTTCTCAAATCGTTGGGTCATCAGGAGCAAACCCACGGCAAAGTCAAGGTCGCCGTCACTATCGAAATCCGCCATCTCGAGCGTGGCATGGTAGATTGGGCCTGCCGACTCGCGGTTGAATGAAAGGGGCAAAGACTTGCATGTGCGTTACGCCTGCCATTCCTGTCACGGCGAGGACGGAGTCGGCAGCGGGGACTTGCTCCTTTTCGATGACGAGGGCCGTCCAACTCGATCCCGCGATTTGGTCCACGATTCCTTCAAAGGCGGGCACGAACCGGAGTCGATCTACCTGCGGATTGCAGTAGGCATGCCGGGCACACCGCACCCAGCTTGCCTGGACATTGCCGAGGACCAAATCGTCGACCTGGTCCATTACTGCGGTTCGCTGTCCCAAGAACCAAAACGGACACTAACGAACTGCCAGCGAGCACTTCAAGCCACCGGAGGCACGTACGCCGAAAAACGCCGTCATAAAACGCACGCCTCGCAGAAGGCCCTCTCACAGAGGCAGGGTGTGCGTGTTATGCGGACCCGATAACACGCAGCCTCAATGGAGGGAAAACAGCGGAAATCGTTAGCTGCACGGGCCTTGCGCTGGTAGACTAACACTCAGATCGAGGAGTGTTACGCCGCCGAAACCGCCACCATAACTAATTACGGAGGCAGCGTCCCGGCGGCAGAATTACACGAAACAGGTCTCGGCCCCAATAGAGGCTCCCGTGGTCATCATTTACCTTCTATCCGCCATTTTCGCGTGGTACTGCTGGTCCGTCCTCGCGAGGCGGTTGGGCTATGAAGTCCCGTGGATGGCCGGTCTGTTGATGCTGATTCCGGTTGTAAACGTGGGTCTACTTCTATTCCTGGTCCTTAACGAATCACCCAACGAAAAACGGCTCCGGAGTGCCGCGAGCGAGCCGGAAGAGTCTCAGACCCACGCACCAGAGGAGACATGTCTTCAGTGCGGAGCCCCGATGCCGGAGGACATGATGAGCTGCGCGTCGTGTGGTTGGAGCTACAGTACCGATGCAGACGAATGACAAAAATGGGAGGGCATTCGTTTCGTGTAACCATCGGATGCAGGCGAGCGGGGGATCAGGTCCTGCGGTGTCGCTGGGTGCATCCGTCCCCGCCGCCTGATCCGTGTCGTTCGGCCAGTCAATCGCAGGTGTTTGCGTGAAGCTTCGACATTGGTACGCAGTCCATGGCGGAATTGACGTCACTCCGTCCCCAGCGGCCATGTTGGATTCCATCCGACCGCGCGTGAATGGCTTGTCCGAGGACTTTCCGATTCACGACGGGAGTTGGTGTGAAGGGGTATTCCGTTTGGAAGGCGTATCCCGCCCAGTCATTCTGGTACGGCGGTTGCGACCGGGCGACGAGTCGTACCCCTGGGATCGTGATGGTTGGGAGGCGGAACTGCGATCATGGGACGGGCCAAACTGCGCGGATGTGATCCAGCACATACGCCACACGCGAAAAGAGATTACGATCACGGTCGCTCGATAACGGGGGCGGTGGCGACGCGGGGGCGGATTGGCAGTCGCTCGATTCCGGGGAAATCTGGGTCGCCCTGGGCGCGGAGTTCCTCGTCGCCCATGAATGGGCAGCAGGCGTCTACCCAGGCCATCAGCCGGTGCAGATTCTCAGAATCCACTTTCACGTCGTAGTGTTTGCCGCTGGCGGACAAGTCGACCAGGCGGCTCTTGTAGGAGAGGTATTGCATGGGCGGCAACGTGGTTAGGGCTTCGGGATCGTTTTGCCCGTAGCTGCTTTCCACCGGGATTGCTCCCGCGATGCCATAGCCGGGACGCTCGCCGGGAACCGGATTCCCCCAGCCCGCCGAGCCCACCAGCGTCAGATAAGGCTCCTTGAACACGCTGTGACCAGGACGCAGGACGAGGTTGGGTTCGGCGGAGGCTTCCGCGGTACCCGCGTGGCACTTGACGCAGTAACGGTCCAGTACCGGTTGGGCGAAACGTTCGTAGCTGATGCTCCCGGTGCCCCATGGCGGTGGAGAGAGTTCGGTCGGCGGGCGTCCGAGGGCCAGGCCGGTCTGCGGCGGAGGCACGGTGCTGTGCATTTCATGGCAGCCCACGCAGCCTCGCTCCTCGCCGGGCATTAGCCCGGAGAAACTGCGCATCGTCTGCAAGCAGCGGCGATCTGCGTCCAGAAGCTGGAAGTACAACGAGCGTCCCGCCGGTGCCGTGAAATACACCGAGCCGTCGGCCTCGACCGGCACCTCGGAGAGAATGCGTTTTACGGCCTCCTCTTGAATAATCGACACCGATGGACCCGAGTGGCGGTACGTCTTGTTCCAGGTCGAATACGTCTTGTAGTCCTGCTGGAACACGCGCAAGTACTTGACCGCGCCGCGCGGCAGACCGGGCACGCCTTGGTACACGTCGGAGCTGAAGAACACGCCCGATTCGGTTGGTTTGCGATCCTTACCCGTGCCCGGCCAGACAACGCGGTCCGGCTGCGCCGGCGGCATCGGCCGCGGCTTCACGGGAATCGCATGCCAGACGTTGTAGATGCCCTCGTAGATCAAGTCCCGGTTGCCGTGCACGTCCATCAGGTAAAGGCGAAACTTGTCGCCTACGCCGCGAGCCGAAACGAGAAGATCCTCTTCGGATAGCGGATAGGCCGTCTTGTAACCGGTGAAGCGGCCCGAGGCATGATAGTCGGCCGCTTCGGGCGCGTCTTGCGGCGGGATGCTGACTTCCGGCCAACGCAGGTCGGCGGTCACCTTGGTCAAGCCGTGCGGGAAGTCGCGGCCTTTGTCCGGGTCGATTATCCCGATCGATCCGGACCACCAGTCGTGATGCCCTACGCCGGAGAACATCACGCGGCGGCTACCGGGGATCGGACGCGGCTCGGACAGATGGTCGGGCCACACGGATTGGTTGCCCCAGAAATGCGCCGTGCCCGTGCCGTTCTGGTTGGTCGTCCAGAGCTTCTGCAGACGCCACAGAGGCTTGTCGGTGTATTCCCAGCGGGAGTAAATCACGCGACCGTCGTTCAATAGCGCGGGCACGAAGTCCGGCTCGCCGTTGTAGCTGATCAGATAGACATTGCTGCCGTCAGCGTCGCACCGCGCCAGGATGTACGAATAGATGAACGGTCCGCAGCGCACATATGAGTTGCCTCGCGTTGTGGTGAAGAGAATGTGTCCGTCGGGCAGGTAGATCGGGTCGATGTCGTCGTACTCGCTGTCGGTAAGTTGCCGCAGACCGGTACCATCGAGATTCATTTCAAACAAATGAAAACTCTCATCGTCGTACGGCTTGCAGCAGAAGAGCACCTTCGTCGCGTCGAATGACAGATCGGGACGCCAGAAGCTGCCAGGCCTTTCCTGCGGCGCCAGTTGGCGAAGCTTGCCGCCGGGATGAAGACCGTCCAGTACCAGCAATCGGCCGCCCGGCATTGCCATGATGCCCATGCGATGGATGGCTTCGTGGCGTGACTCGGGGCCTTGCGGCAGCGGCTGGTCGATGAACAGCAACTGCGAAAAATCCAGTACGGGATTCTTGAACAGGATCTCGCGCTTCACCCGCCGTACCGAAAAGTACAGCTCCTTGGCTGCCGGGGCCGCGTCGGCATACGAAGCGACGGGGTCGTCTTGCACATCCGCCTTGTCCACGCCCGCGATCTTCTTCCAGGGCCCACCGCCGAACGGCGCAGCCACCATTGACGATTTCCATTTGGAATCGTCAAAAGCGACCTGTTCCCATTGCGGACATAGCTGCTTCTCTGCACGCCACGAGGTATCGGAAACCAAGACCATTTGCCGTCCGTCGGCCTGAGTCACGGCCAAGCGAGCAATCAGTCCGGCAGGGTTCGCGTGTGGAGCCGGCCTGTTCTCCGCTCGAATGGCCAGCAAGTTTTCCCCAGTCTTCAATAACGATCCGACGTGGAATACGCCAGCTCGGGCCCAAGTCGGATGGCTGCCAACCCGGTCGCCGTTAACGAAAACCTCGCACACATCGTCCGCCGCAACCCGCAACACGGCAGTATTAACGTCCGTCGACACTGCAAATCGGCAGCGAAAGTACCTCGATTCGGCCGGGGCGTCCTCGGCCGGTCGGCCTTCGGGATACCAAATCCAACTCGGCGTCGCGTCGGCCGTCTTGGCCGGCTTCGCCGGAACAGGCGCAACACGCACTTTGGCAAGGCGTTCTTCCAGAACATCCAGCCGTGTCAGTTCGGCCGACATACCTGGAGTCAGCGAATGGCGGGACAAGCGCGCGGCCAACTCCCGTGCCCAAACAATCTCCTGGGCCGTCCTCTCGGCCAGCGGCTCGCCCATCGCTTGAAACAGCCAATCGCGCTCCAACGCCAGGGCCGCCTCTTGGGCGGTCAACGCCCGCGTTTCGGGTGTCCGAGCTTCGCCCGGGGGCAGCGGCAGGTTGTCGGCCAGCACCAACGGCGCACAACTCGCAGCGAGAGAAAGAGCCACGATACGCTTCAGGATCGGAGTTGCAGTCTTCATTGGTCCATCTCCCTGTACTGATCGCTAAGGGTGAGCGGCGGATCAGACCTTACCCGTGGGGCAAGCTTCCAGCTTGCCTTTCCCGGAAAATTCGCAAGCTGGAAGCTTACGCCACGGTACAAGACCAACTGCCGCTCCCCTAGCCACCAGTTTCCACCATACACTGACGACAATGCAAGGTCATCACCAAGATAAAGGTGGACTTACTTCTCCACGACTTCGTAAATCCCAACGGAAAGGCGATCGAGGCGATCATCGAAGCTGCGAGCGTTCGGCTCGATTGCTCGGGCCTGCGTCAACTCACGCACCGAATCAATTGGCACGAAAAAATGAAAAGTCGCATTCCCCTCACCGTCTCCGTCGTTAACTGCGATCACATAAAGTTTACCGAGGTGCCTGCGGACAAACCAGTGTAACCATGCGGGCGGCCCACCTTCGTTGACGCGTACTTCGGGCACGGATTCGATCGAAAGAAGGATCGGTGCCATGCGGTCGATTTCAGCCGCCATACGCTTGAGGCCCGACCATTGCTCTTCGAAACTGACGTCCGGATTCCGCTTCACATCGAACCAGGAGTAGAACACCAGTCCGGTTGCCCCCTCGGCGATGCATTGCCAGGCCATGCTGCGAATCTCGTCGCAGGTCGGCGTACGGCCTTTGCTTCGTTCCCCATCCGACTTGGCGTAGTTGGCCCAGTTGTGCAATTGCGGCACTTGCCACATCGGCCGGGCACGTTCCACCTGGCGAAACGTCTCGGCTGTCCACTCGGCGGCCATCGACGCCGGCTTACGACCGATCGGATAAGGGTCCGTGCCGATGACGTCGAACGTCTCGATGTATGCCGCCACCTGGTTGACCTGATAAAGAACGACCCAAGTCGGATGGTTGGGGTCTTCCTCCTCGACCCAACGCTGGTGCGCCGCCAACTGCGGCAGGAAATCCTGCGGAAGCTCGTCGTTCAAGTACCAGGCCAACAGGGCCGGATGGTCGCGATACTCGCGAACGCGAGTTCGGACCATTCGCTCCTCGTCGTCGACCGTTCGGATTGACGAAGGGCACCAACGCGAACCGGCATACCAGTCCTTGATCGAGTAGATGACCTTCATTCCATACCGCTCTGCCAGGTCCATCTGCTGACGGCTCGGCGATCCGTAGGGCATCAAGCAGTTGAATTTGCTTTCGGCGTAGATGCGCAGGTCATCTTCGTTGATGCTGCTCCAGTACACGCCAAGTGGGAAGAAGGGCTTCCCGTCCATCAACAGCCGGCGATGTCCGTCGATCGCGCAAGTTGGCTGAGAATCATTCGGCACGCGGACCAACTCATGATGGACCGAGTAGATCGTCTCGCCTCCCGCATCGACCAGTCCGCTTTCCCATCGGTATTTGCCAGGAGGCAGTTTCTCGGCCGGGATTTCTAGTACGACCGGTTCGACGATCCCGTCGTGAGCGATTGGCTGTTTCTCGGCGACCCCATGAACCTTGCCGTCGGCGCAGTCGGAGAGCACGCCGCGGACGCTGAGGTCTGCCGGCTGCAGGTCGTAGTCCCGCAGGTCGATCCGGACGACCGCGCGAATCGCTTTCGGCTCGGACGCCGTAATCCGTCCGCGGTAGACAGGCGACGTGAGCACGCTGCGCAGAGGCGGGTCGACGATGCGGAATACCTCCACGTCGTCGAACCAGGCCGTCCCCGTCATCCCACGACGCACATAGCAGGAGAGGCTACAGGAACCCGCGTCCTCCGGTACACGGGTCACGCCACCCACCTGAGTCCATGGGCGGGTCCCTTTGACTCCGCTGGGATACACGCCACCCATCCACTTGCCGGCCTTATCCGACCACTCGATACACAGCGTGGCCCCAGATTCCTCCCCGACAATTCTGTCGGTACGAATCCAGCCGCGGAAGCGATACTTGCGGCCCGGCTTGAGCGGAATCCGTTGCATCGCCAGACGATATCGGCCGGGATCATCGTTGACGTACTTCAGCGACGCCGAGCCGTCGCGTCCCGCCTCCGCATCACGGCTGTAGACACTCCGGTCCCCGTTCCAAGCGTCGGGAAGAGTTGAATCATCCTTGGACTCTTCGAACGACGGATTCGCAACAAGGTTGGTCTCCGTTTCGTCACCCGAAACATTCGCAGGAACCAGCAGAATGCACGCGCAGAGTAGTCGTGGGATCACGGCAAGCGTCTGCTTCATCGAATAGATCCTCGTTCGGAAGTGTAAGCCTTGTCGCCTCCACCGAGTGGCCCTGGTAGAATATCTGGTTGTTCAATTCGTTTTTTTTCGGCACGGGTGGTGACGGCCGTGCAGACCATTGGACGGGCCTCGACGAATGACTACCGGCGGATCAAATCTTTCTCGCAGAGCCCAGCCACTCGCGGGCCGAATTTGCTACCTGCTAGCGATTGCGTGCCTGGGATTCGTCGCGGCCATTGTTGTCCTTGCGTACGTGAAAGGCGATGTTCCCGACTACCTTCAACATCGTTGGAAATTCCACGCAACGTTTGTGCCCTATTTCTTTTCCGCGTTGGCTGCGGCGTACGCCTCCGTTGTATTTTCGGTTCTCGCCGTTTGTTTCAATCCTCGACCTAGCCGGTTCATTCTCGTTGCTCTCTGCCTCGGTGCGGTGATTGCCCACGGTCAGTGGGAGCGCCACTTGCGTCACAAAGCCGGGCCACCCGCGATGACTCTCCGCAGTTGTCCAATGCGGGCAGCCTATTCCACCTTCTCTCCCGATTCCAGTTCCCGAATCTTGATGTTCTTCCAACGTACTTGATACGGCCCCGTGCCTTTCTTTATGCCGTGGACTTGCAGGCCAATGAAGCCGGTGGCATCCATATCGTCGTGGAAGTCGGCGCAGGGAACACCGTTGACCCATGATCGGATGTGGTCGCCTTGAGCGACGATGCGATAGCAGTTCCACTCGCTCTCATTGAATGCCTTCTGTGCCTTTGGCTTGCCGGAGAAGTCGTCGAGCCATTTGGTGCGCCGCCCCTCGTCCCAGAAGTTCCCGGACGATCCACTTGCCGCTGCGGCGATCTCACACTGGTAGCCGTAGACTTCGCCCTTCTTGCGAATGCGTTGGGGCTTTGACATCTGCGGTGTGTCCTTCTCGTAGATGTGGCTGCGGATCTGGATGCCCGAATTCAATGGCTTGTCGCATAGCACTTCAAGTTCAAGGATGAAATCGCTGAATGGTCCTTTGCAGAGGAACGTATTGCGGCTGCCTTCGGCAGTGGTCCCGATGATCATCCCATTCTTTGCCTCGTAAGTGGCATACCCGCCTTGTTTCGTCCAGCCGTCGATGGTCTTGCCGTCGAAGAGAGAGACCCATTTCCCATCGTCGGCGTCTGCGGTCGCACCGATGCAGAGAATAATGGTAAGTGAGCGAGCCGTTGTGAAAAAGCATGTTCGTCGCATCGTGTTGGTCCTTCGTGTTGCAGGTGTAGAGGCTGGTTGCGATATGATCCTTCCGGGAAAGAATCTGCTGCTTCGCCGTCAGCGTTTGGCTAGCCATTCTACATCGTTTTGCGTAAGGACAGAACTCCCTCCCCACCACAGAGAAGCCGAACGTGCTAGAATGATTGCGGTGCCCGACAGCCCGACCGTTCCCAAGTTAGCCGAGGTGATTCGGAACACCGTGTGGATGATGGTTAGCGAGCACGAGTTGTCGGAGGTGACAGCGTCTTGAACAAAGCCTTTGTCCGAGAGCCCGATCATACGGCCGACTACTGCCCTCGATGCGGATCGCAGGGAGAGCAAGTGACAGCCGAAGTGTTGATGCTCTACTTGGACGACGAACAGAGACGCATTTTGGCTGAACCGGCCAACTTCTGCCCGTCTCCGCAGTGTGCTGTGGCGTATTTCGACGGCTTTGAACGCTCTGTCCTAGCGACAGCTCTTTCCCGGCCTGTCTATCCCAAAGATCCGCAGGCCCCAGTCTGCGCCTGCTTCGGGCTGACCCGCCAGGATGTCGAGCAGGACGTGGACGAAGGCGTCGTCACTCGCACCAGGGCGGCGGTGGAGAAAGCCAAGTCGCCAGTCGCCCGTTGCGCCCAGATGGCTGCCAACGGTCGGCCCTGTGTCGCCTACGTCCAGAAGTATTACATGGAGTGTCGCAATAAGCGAAAGGGGGACGACGCGTAACGAAAAAGGCCCTCGCCACAAAGAGAGGACGAGGGCCGAATAAGTCGCCTTGAAATCTGAACTGCTCCCCGCGCAAGTGGCCTCTGGCTCGGTCAAGCAATGCCCATTGTGGGCGTATCTCGCATCGCAGTCGTTATGTGTCGTCAAACAGGATGCAGAGCTACCGTAATCGCAGGACGAAGCCGAAGTCGAAATGCTGCAGACGAACAGTTCACATCCAAGCCGGCAGGAACCCGTAGTGCAAACGTGCAAACGCTGGATCTCGTTGCGGAAACGGTCCCTGCCTCTTCAACGATAGGGTTCACTTGTGAAGAGCCAGAAGAGTTCAAGCTCCTCATAGAAACATGTCCGATGGTTTTTCCATAGATGCCCTCCATACAGAGACGAAAAGCACACCAAAAAACGCAGCGGAACGTTAGGTTCCTTTCAGCTATTCTAGTCGTCGTCTGTGGCAGCGGTCAAGCACATTTTTTTGATCGGTTTTGCCGCCTTTCTTCTCGATTTCGCTGGCGAATTGAATCGGCAATGCATGCACACGCCTATGCTCGGCAAGAAACCGATTACGGTTCCAGGTCGACAAAGGGTCAGCGGCCTTGGCCGATGCAATACAAGTGCGAATCCGTTCGGTAGATCAAATCGTCGCCTGAGATTGCCGGTGAGGCCGTGATTCTCTCGCCTAACTCGTTCGTGGACAACAGCTCGAAGTTCTCCCCGGCCTGTACCACAAATGTTGTTCCGTCGTTATCGCTTGCATAGATGCGTCCGTCACTAGCGATCGGACTTGAATTGCAGTCGCCACCGAGGCGTTCCCGGTAATGCTCCTTGCCAGTCTGGCCATCGAGACAGGTCAGCACACCGTTGTCCATAAGCGCGTAAAGCAACCCTCGGTAGTAGAGCAGAGACGGCTCCTGTGGCCCCGGCTTGTCGCTGACCCAGACGGGCTCAGGTGGTTTTCCTTCGCCCGTTAGCCGAATGGCGTGAATTTGGCTCTGCCGCCACAATTGCAGGAACACCATGCCGTCCCCATAGGCCGGACCGACGATGATCTCGCCATTGAACGGCCCTTCGCCCTCTCCGTATTGCCATAACTCGGCATGTGTGCGGGCATCGAAGGCAGTCAGACGATTCTTCCCCGGCACGAGGATGTCGGTTTGCCCGTGGTGCTCGACCAGCAGCGGAGTCGCATGGGCAGTACCGATGGGACGGTTTTGCTTCCAGGCAATCTCGCCGGTTTGCTTGTCCAGCCCGATCAAGAAACACGGCCCCGTGTGATGGTCCCAAGGAAACAGGATGGCATCATCCAATACGACAGGACTCAAACCGTATCCCCATGCCATCTTGGGATCGCCGAACATCGGAATGTAACGGCTGACCCAGATCAGTTCGCCATCGTGGGAGTAACGGGCAATGTCCGCATTGCCAAAGGCAACGTAGACTGCATCTTCGGTGATGGCAGGAGTATTCACGGCGAGATTTGACTTTTCGTGAGTGCGTTGGTTGACGCCAAAGCCAAAGTCATGCCGCCAAATCTCCTTGCCGTCCTTTCGATCAAAGCAGAGCGTCAAAAGTGACTTCTTTCCATCTTCTTCCACTTCCGAAGTGACGAAGACCCGGTTTCCATACACCACCGGCGAACTGGTCCCCCATCCCGGCAGTCTGACTGACCAACGGATGTTTTCTTTCTTGGTCCATCGGATCGGGAGCTTCCTGCCGTCTGCTACGCTGTTTGCATTTGGCCCTCTCCAGCAAGGCCAATCATCGCAGAATGCCACAGATGACGAGATGATGACGACGAAGACCAGGGCCAACCCTCCGGTTCCAATAGCGTTCACGGCGTGTCCTTTCTTCGGCTTTGATGGTGCCGTATTCTATCTTGGCTGCTGCCGCAGCATAGTTCTAGCGACTTTAACTGAAAGAGGCATCACAATGAAGAAGGCAAAGAGCACAAGAACCACAATCCTGCTGTCATTCGTCATGGTGTTTGTGTGCGGAATCGTCGCAGCGACGGTGTTGGCCGCGGGCCAGAATAAGGACACCGAGACGGTCGGCGTCTCGCAGTGGGAATACTGTTCGCTAAAGGTCAAAGCCAATCGGCCGGCAAACGAGGCGGGAAGACAGATTCTGAAGCTGGGACAGGAAGGGTGGGAGCTTGTTTCGGTCGAGAATTTCTCTGAATCTGGATCCACAACAGCAACAGCGTACTACTTCAAGAGGCCACTTTGACCGTTCAGCCGCATCCGGCTGAACCGGCATCGGATAGCGTACTTCAGCTGGTCGAATCGTTCAGGCCATGCTGGAGATTCTCCCCAGGGCGGAAGGCCCGGGGTACCCGCTGCATCTCAGAACGCGCTACCATCAAGATAAGTCGCAGTTGAAGACGGTGAATCGTTTCGTCCCGACGACGACCTATGAATGGTAATGTGGAGTAGAAGCACGGCTGGTAACCCTTGCCGTATGGAAACGTGTGGCAACGAGGAACCGGATAAAGGTAACCTTCGTGTCCGGTTCTGTGGGAGGATTGTTGAGCAATCGCCGATTCGACCGGGACACGCCCGCAAGCCCAGCCATTTCTTGAAATTCCTGCTAGCCCCGGATAGAATGATAACTTTGCCGTAGCGGGGGATAATTCCATTAACTCGCGTTGGCTCCTGGGAGCGCCGGGGAATCCCAGTGATTCTTCCGTTTCGCCAACGAGAGTTGATTCCGCTGACCCGCGCTGGCTGCGGAATAACGCTCTTAACCGCGCCTGGCTGCGGGGACAATCAATAGGGGGATGAACAACGTCGTCTCATGACCCATCGCCGAAGACGACTGCTCGTGATCGCTGCATTGCTCGCCGTCGTCGGGTATGTCGGCGGTTGGTACGCGTACACTGAATACCGCAAGGCCCAATTCCTGCGCGACCTGGACCTTGTCGTCTTCAGCACGTCACTGATCGGTTCGCCACGCGGAGAAGAAGAACGTGCTGCACATCAACGGGCGGACGAACTTGGCATCGATTTGTTCGCCGCCTACGAAAACAACCTCGAAACGGGCTCGCGATTTCATCTTGCATGGATGCTAATCACGAATGAATCGCCCGAATACTACCAATTGGCCAAACAAAACATCGATTTTGTTCCGTGGCCCGAAGCGCGGATTTGGGCTGTTCGCCGAAAACAAGAATCGCTGTCACCCGAATACCGTAAGAAACTGCTCGATCTTGTTCTCGCGTCACCAACATCCGAAGCGAAGCTCGCTGCGGCTCGTTGGTATCGCAAACAGGGCAAGATTACCGAATCCGAAGATGCCTATCAGGCCGCAATGACAAACGGTCTGTTTTGGGATGCGCTTGATGCGGCCGATCAACTTCTCGAATCAGAACGGTATCACGATGATGCGGTATATCATCTCCTTTCGGTCGTTCGCGATTCAAGACCTTTTACTGGCCGGGCTGCTTTCAGCCTTCTCAAACTGTACGATGTTCGCGAAGAATTGGAACCACTGGTCGAATCCTGCCGCAAAGAACCCAATGATGGTCCAAACAGAAAATCGCTTGTTGACAAATTGACGCAACTGGTCGAAAAAGATGTCGGTGAATCGAGGCCGAAAACGCACGCCCCCTAACGAACGCATGTACCGGAGCACTCGATCCGGCGGAAATTGAAATCAACGTCACCCGCGCGTGCCCGGTGATGCTCGACGTAGGTGGTGACATCCACCGCTTCGTTGGCTTTGTTTCGTCAATCAGTGACAGTCTCGAATGAACGTTCGATTCCTTTCGTGGCTTGCTTTCGGGGTGCTGCTGGGTGCACTCCTCGGTATCGCGTTTGGCAAGGGTGACCCGCGAGCGCCGCTTCTATTGGGCGCGCTCGGTGGTCTGTTGGGACTTGTCGGATTCGCCGCTGTTTCCGCCGTTCATAGAACGTGGAAAGTCGACGCCTCGACGACCAACTACCTTGCCATCCTCGGCGCCCTGTTGGGCGCGATCGGCGGCGGGGTAATCGGGGCGCTGAGTGGTTTTGGAGGACTAATGATCTCCATATTCAATCAGGACCTCCCGGAACGAGATTTCGGAGCGCTCTTTGGGGCAACTGGGGGCATTGTCCTTGGGGCACTGTCCGGAGCATGTCTCGTTTCTGCGATCGCACCACTATTCCGACGTCGGACAGCCCGACATCGAGAAACGCCCGGAGACGACCAAGTCGAACGAAATACCACCTAACGATCGCGTCCACCGGAGACGCCGGTGTTGCCATCGGAGCACGCAAACACTGAACGAGCCCCCGCGAGTCACTACCTGATGCTGCATTGCACAGCGACAGCATCTTCCCTGTCCTGGAGAATAAGGGCCAACTCCAGGAACATGAGCATCAGCGAATCGCCGTAGCTGATGGAAGCATAGTAGGGGTAGTCGTCGCGACGATCGCTGGCAAAGGGGAACGCGACGCCCGGTTCAAATAGGCGCTCCCTCGCGTGCTCGGCCAGACGCCGAGAAGCGACGATATACTTGTCGTCGCGCGACAGCCGCCAAGCGGCGTGCAGCAGCGCCATCACCGGCGCTAGGGTCTTCGGGGTGAGTGTGCCGGCAAGTGGCTTGGGTTGGGAACCGACGTACCGGCCCGCCGTCGCCAGAACGAGTGTTTGGTATTCGTCGCGTTGAATCTGCCGGTAGCGATAGTAACACAGCAGCGCATGCCTCGCGTCTGTGTACGAGCCCGCTCCATACACCGACGCCCACAATCCACCGTAGGGCGAATAGCGCTGGTTGATGAACTCCATCGAGTAGCCAGGCCGCGCCTTGGCCATCGCCCGATTCGTGACTTCGCCTGTATGCGCGTCGGCGATCTTCGGAAAACCCTTGCCGCCGGGCGAGAGATCCGTTTTCAGTTTCAGGATCGCATCGTCGACCGACCGGATGAAAGTCTTCAAGCGGCTGGCCAGTGGTTCGGGCAGTTTCTTCGCGGCTTCCCAGCCGTCAACCGTAAACGCCAGGTTGTGCAACACGAACACCACGTCGGGCGACCGGCCCTCGAACGGCAGCAAGCCCGTGTCGGGATTCTGGCGACGCTGCCATGCATCCAGGAATTTCTCCACGGCGATCAGCAACTCCGGGTCCTTGGTTGATCGATAGACGGAAGCCCACGTGTCCAGATAGAAACCGGCCTGCCGGGCAAACTCGTAGCCGCGTCCGGGGCCATGCTTCGAGTAGCGAGCGTGGCGAGAGTAATCACATGTCCGGTGGTCGTAGATTTGGTGTTCCCACAGCCCGACTGCGAATCGGCGTGCCGCGTCCGGGGCCACTTCGCACGTTGTCTTCCAGTGAAGCCACGGTCCGTAGAACTCGTGAATATCGGACACTTGCAGCTGGCCGTCGCGCATGTTACCGACGGTGACTTTGTCTTCGATAAGATCCCATGCGAGATGTTCGCCCCAAGCCATCAGACCGGTGGCCGGGCTTTGTGTGTTCTTGAAGAACCAGCCGATCGATTCACGGGCGGCGTTTCGATATTGTGGATCGTCGGTCAGAACCGTGAGGGCCTCCAGCAATTGATACAAGTCGATGTGGTACATCGGGTTCGCGCTGGTGCTATAGTCTTCGGCACGAAAGAAACTCGAATACATCTTTCGCGTCGGCTCGGATGTGCTCGATGGCATCTTCATCGTCCGCAGATCCAACGTGGAAACGAAAACCGGCGAGTGCTGATCGCCATACCGATCCCTTCCCAACTGGATCATCCCGTCGGCGTATGCTTTCGCCATCTGGAGGTACCTGGCAGCATCGTCTTGAGCGAAACATCGGCCATGGCCGATCATTCCGCCGCCCACGACGACCAATAACGCCACGACTAGCCGTGCCGTTCCCTTGGCCACGGAAATCATCTTTGCGATTTCGCTGGGACGTAGGCTTGTCATGGCATTTCTCCGCCTTGCCGTTGCAGAGCGTCTTCTCTTCGACCCACAATGGCCGCATTGAAGAAGCTGGCCACACATTTGAATCGCAGTGACCCGTCCATGCAATGGATCCTCCGTCAAATGACGGGCATGAGAAGCTCTCTGCCGCACGCCCTGGCAGCTCGTGGCACACAACGGGAAGAACATCCGTCGCCGCCGTGAACGGAGCGGACGACGTTGAATAGCGATTGATTCTATTACGCGAGCGATCGCTGCAAAAGAGCGAAGGCGATCCCGAAGGGACTCTGCGGATCGTTCTGTGTTGTGCGGCGTTAGTTCTCTGCCATCTCATCGAGGCGATTAACGACAATGGGCAGTTGGCTTTCACAGCGATCTATCCAGCCATCAACGCTATCGAAACCAGACACGATCACGTTAAAGAGATCATCAAGGATCGCCATCTTTGATGGAGTACAATACTGGCGAAGCTCGTCGTAGCTGACTTCACGGTAGCTCATTACGAGGTGCCACCAGAATCGCATGAGGTAGCGGCATTCCTCTTGGTTGTGGTCGTCAGCCAATCGGTCGAGGACAATAGCGCGGACTCGTTCTCGCTGTTAGTCGTCTCGGAACCAGCACAGTTTGTTGTCGAAATCAATCACCAGCTCGATCGCACAACACATATTTTGTCTGACATCCGTGTCACAAAAACACGTGAGCTTTCCCAGTTTGAACCCGATGTTAGTACTTTCTGTGGGTCGGAGCAAGCCTTCAGCCGCTTTCGCAGATCCACGCCTTCAGATCGAGACGTGGGTGCATCGTTACCTGCGTCGACAGCGCACGCCGATAGATGGGGGAGAGATACCGTAGAGGGCCAACTGGCTCAGGTGACCCTAATAGTTGCAAACGATTTATTGTGGCGTAAGCTTCCAGCTTGCGTTGGCCGTGTGAATTGGCGTTTCCCCATCAATTGCTTAACCTCACAAAACGTGAAGTTTGACGACTGGTCGGTCGGGCGCTGATGGCACCGCGTTTTCCGGCAAGCTGGAAGCTTACCCCACGGACTTTTATGCAACGCTGGGGTTGAGTCAGTTGATCAGCGCCAGGAACCGGCGGCAGATGGGCCGCTGCAGCGTTTCGTAGAACTCCGGCGATTCGATGCGCTGCCGTTCTTTCGGACATGAACCGCCGAGGTGCTCGCTACCAGACGCGTCTTGAAACGCGGGGCGATTTCTTCTTGGTCACCATGCACCTGGTTTCGCCGCAGCCGTACGTAGAGCATGCGCCGTAGTACTGCCAACACTCACGATGGTGCGGCGTCTTGCAGCGACAGCATACGGCCGTGGCGCCGGTGACCGGTTGGCCACAGATCCGGCAAATCGCCTCGTCCAGGGAAAAGACGACTTCCTGCTGGTCCAGAAACGTGATGCCGTCCGAGCGAGTAAGCAAGGCCTGCTCGTGCAGTCGCAGCGTCAAATCGGTGACTGCCTGCAATTCTTCGTATTCGTCGATTGGGCGCTCTTTCCTCACAACAAAGTGGCCACCTACCAACGACAGATAGATGTCGTTGGTTCTGCCTGCCGTTCGAAGTTCTTGGATGGCATGCCTTACGTCGTAGTTCAGAAAGCCACGCACCGCGTCTGGATCGCTACCGCTGATGGCGTATTGGCAGTCGAAGTCAGTCCAGCCGGTTTCGATGTCGACCATTCCCAAGAACCTGCGTAGCTTCGCAAGAATCCCCAGTGGGTACACTTCCAGGCGAAACTCCCTGTCCGGCCAACAGGAATGGATTTGCGTGTAGTGGGTTGGCTTGCGCGCGCCAATGGAATAGGTATGCACCAGCACAGATGTGTCGGCATGAGCGAACCTGACCGACGGGAACCCGTGCAGGCTACCCGGTTTGTAACTGCCGTCGTATCGCGTGGCTAATTCTTCCCACACTGGGCCGCGCCGCCTGAATTGTGCCGATGAAAGAAACAAAGGCAACGAGAACCTACACCGAGATGCAAAGAAGAGAAGTTCCGAGGTTTCCATCGCCGGAAGCCGCCGGTTGATAACGATATCTTACCATGCGGACAGGCGACTTACAGGCGGGGAGACGCGTCGGCGCTTCGTCGACTTCCGCCGCGGTTGACAGCGGAAGACACACTACTACGATGGCGATTGTTGCGAGTTCGGATCGGTTTCAAACGCAACTCGAATGGAAGGATACTACGCCATGTGTCGATTCCTGCTTGTCTGGCTAGTTGTTCTTGTGTCGGTCGCGACTGTCGCGGCCCAGGAACTCGTTAAGTCGGCCGAATACGTGGCCTCTCTCCGGCCGCCGGTTTTCGCTAAGAATCACACGCTGCCACCGCTTACGCGTTATGGTTGGACCTTGTCGTACGAGGCTAGGGTGGAATTTGCACGCAACTGGGGCTACGCACTCGAATTCGGTGGCTATGTGACCGAGAAGTCGGTCGAAAAACTTGACGATCCGGAGAGCATTGAGAGTCGGCTCGCGCAGTTGGCACACGACGACCCCAAGACGTTCAAACTGTCGGTAATCTGTTCACGCCGTTTGCCCTTCGAGGAGGCACCGACCGAAGCCTGGACGCGCGACTCGGGCGGCAAGCTGCTGGACGCCAAGGCCCAGTCGTTGGACGGTACTAAATGGCAGAAGGGCATGCGCCTGGCGTGGAGCCCCGAGACGCCCGACGCGGTGTGGAAGATGGCCGGCAAGTTCCGCGCCGACCCGATTCGTGCCGTGCGTAGGAAATGCCCGATCGCGATTGTCTTGAACGGAGGCGAGTACGGTTTGGGTGTGTTGGGCTTTGCTCAGAAGGCATGGGAGCAAGACCCGACGATCGTCAAGGCCAAGGGCGATCAGCCCTGGTACGATTACATCTCGGCCCAGAAGGCGCGGGCGGAGAAGATCATCGCCAACGAGGTCAAGATGGTTGTGCCGGACCGCCAACTGTACATCTACTACACCACAACCGGCGGCACGCATCGCAATCGACACGACGACTGGGCGCGGTGGATGTACGGGTACCAGTGGATGAAACCCGTCTCGGACCTGGCCAGCAGCCAGCATTATTACATGCACTTCAACTCCGGCTGGACGGGCAAGGACAATATGCTGACCCAGGCGCTGAACGCGAAAGGCTTCGAGATCGAAAACGGCAGCCCACACTGCTATGACTGGCTGTGCGCCGGCTGGCCACGCGAGAAGGGCCTGGGCTCTGACCGAGTGCTGGAAGACAATGGCCTTGGTGATCTGACTCGCTACACGGGTTTTCTCAAGTGCCTTTACGTGGGCGGATTGGTTGGCGGAAACGCAGGCTACTACGCCTATCCCACGGGCGGTTTCGACAAGCCCTTCGGCAAGAACGATCCGCCGCACTGGATCGAACAGATGGTCGCCTTTTCTCGCGTGCAGGCCTTCTTCTCGCACCTGGAAGACTACATCCGCGACGGCGAGTTGCTGCCCGGGCCCGATCGGCACATCTGGTCGAAGGAACAGCCCGCCTACGAGTTTCCAACGGGCGACGCCGACGTTCGCGTGCTAGTACGCAAGCGAAAGGACCGGGCGGCCTGGTTGGTCGCGGCATGGGCGGCTGGCGGAGAAACGCGGGATGTGAAAGTGACGATACCCGTGGCCGGCCAGGTCACCTTGAAGGCGCGGCCCGGCGGCAGCGTCTACGTGGTTCGCGAGTCGGGCGGCAAGATGATGGCACAACTCATGGACCTGGACGCCATGCACCCGTCGCTTTCGCTGCCGACGTCGTGAGGGGAAGAACTTTGTGCGATGCGCCGTATTCGCCGAGCATTGCGATGTGGTCAAGTCGCAGTTACTGGCCTTTGTCCAACAGCCCTCGATTCCGCAGCCATTTTTCGCATTGCTGGGGCCAGCGGGAACACGGGGCGTCGGATGGCCGTAGGCCGAATCCATGGCCACCACTGGTGAAGATGTGCAATTCCGCGGGAACATCGGCCTGTTTCAGTGCCAGGTACATCCTGACGCTGTTCTCCGAGCTGATGCGGTCGTCGCCCGCGTGTACGAAGAACGTGGGCGGCGTTTGTTGGGTCACTCGGATCTCGGGAGCCAACTTCTCGCCCTCGATCAAATAGGCCGGATACACGAGCACCGTGAAATCGGGACGACAACTAATCTGATCGGTTTCGTCGATCGCATCGTATCCGCGTTTGTCGAAGTTCGTCGAAGCCGTGGCCGACAGGTGACCGCCCGCCGAAAAGCCGAGTATTCCAATCCGGGACGGGGCAATCCGCCACTGGTCCGCGTGCTTTCGCACAAGGCTCATTGCCCGCTGTGCGTCCTGCAGAGGGGCTTGATGTTTTGGGAGGTCCTTGCGTCGCGGTACGCGGTACTTGAGGACAATGCCCGTTACGCCGATCGAGTTCAGCCATTCGGCAACCTCTGTCCCTTCCAAGTCCATCGCCAATATGTGGTAGCCTCCGCCGGGACAGATCAGGACCGCAGTGCCGGTATCCTTCTGCGGGTCCGGTTTGTATACGGTGATCGTCGGCTTCGTCACGTTCGTCAGCCGGTCGACGGGCTTCTCGGCCCTGGGCGGCAACAGCTTCTCTTCGTCGATGTCCCCTTTTTCGCCTGGCACTTCGCTCGGCCAGACGTCCAGCACGACCGGCTTGTCAGCCGCAGCGGCAAATGAACAAACAAACGTAGCCAAGACGACAAGACTAAGGTCTCTGCATTTCATGGTTTCACCAGTATGTACGAGCCGGGGGATGAATTACGTTTCCGGGTCACAACGTATCGAAACCTGAAGAGCGGATCAAGTCACAAGTCCGTACAGCCTTGCGTCAATGTAACGTCCATCTTTCTTGAAGTGCTTCCTCAGTCGGCCTTCCAGTTCGAAGCCACACTTCTCCAGGACGCGTGCGGAAGCGATGTTGAAATCGAAAACGTGGGCGATGATTTTCACCAAGCCGAATTCCGTGACGCCGTGCTCGCAGACCCTCTGTACCGTGGCCGTCATGATCCCGCGGCCCCAATACGGCTTGGCCAGCCAGTAGGCAATCTCCGCTCGGTGCGTCTTGCCGATCCGCAGCCCGTCGAAGCCGTACCCGCCAATCAACTCGCCCTCGGAATCGCGTATGGCCCACTGGATCGGCTGGCCTTCCCGCTTGGTGCTTCGGGCGACGATGCCGAGCCAATTGTCAGCGTCCGCCTCGGCATATGGGTGCGGAATGCGCAGGGTACGGTCGTAGATATCTCGCTCGTTCAGGTGCTCGACGAGGCGAGCCTTGTCCGTCGAGCGGAACTCCGATAGGGCCATAGGATTGTCGATTGGGAGATTCATGATTGTGTGACGGAGACGCCGAATTTGGCTAGGCTGCCGTCCTACGCACGACTTTCTTG
The DNA here is from genome assembly GCA_016784735.1 of Pirellulaceae bacterium. Classification (GTDB taxonomy): domain Bacteria; phylum Planctomycetota; class Planctomycetia; order Pirellulales; family Pirellulaceae; genus JADHUC01. Next base: position 78,964 of record JADHUC010000007.1, read on the forward strand.
AGCGTTCTCGTCAGCGGCTCGGCTTCCAGCGGCTTCGGCAGGTACGCATCCATGCCTGCATTCAGACAGTCCTCATGACTGCCAATCGTGGTGACACCGACAATCGGAATTCGGCCGCCCATTTCTGCTTCACCAGCACGAATCATGCGTGCGGCCGACAAGCCGTCGAGTTCCGGCATCTCGACATCCGTGAGCAACACGTCAAACATGCCGCGCCGCAGGGCCCTGACAGCCTCTTTGCCATTGCCTACAACCGTAACGGCGTGGCCCAGACCTTCCAGCAGCCGGACGGCAAGTGTCTGGTGGACGATGCTGTCCTCCGCCACCAGGATCGAGAGACCGGCATTGGCTTTTTGCGTATCGCGTGAATTCATCTGATGTCTGTTGGTAGCGGCCGCGAGCTAACGGGCAGGGTCACATCGGAGGGTCAGTAGCAGGGCGAGGCGTACTCTACACAAGACGGCGGTTTGGCTCAACAGGGATTGCCGTAACCTCACGCACGCGGGCTTTGGTGGAAGGCTCCGTGGAAACCGTGACGGACGATCAGGCCCAAGCCATCGCTGACGAATCCCCCTGTCCCACTTGCGGCAAGCTGTGCCAGCAGCAACGAAAGCCCCGGTACTACCCTTCTTTCCCCAACGCCTGCGTGTAGTGTGTCACCAGTTTTGACGACGCAAGACTGGCGTCAAAGGCGACTTCCGCTCGTTGCCGTGCCAGTTTGCCCATGTGCTCTCGCCGCTGGCCGTCTTCGAGAAGACGGATAATCGTTGCGCCCAGCGTCTGGGGGTCGTCGACCGGTATCAACTCTGCCGTCGCCGAGCCCTCCGGAAAGATCTCTCCTGTCCCGCCAACGTCGGTTGCCACGATCGGTATTCCCGACGCCGAGGCTTCGAGCAAGACCCGTCCCAGCGGCTCCTGGCGGGCTGCATGCGCTAGTATCGTCAACTCGTTCAGCAGACGCGGTACATCCCGGCGCAGGCCCAGGAAATGAAACCGGCCGCGAAGTGGATTGGTCGCCGCAGTGCGGTGCAGATTCAGCTCGTAGTCCACGGCTTCTTGTTTTTGGGAGTAGCGTTTGCCTACCACCACAAAATGGACTTCTGGGTCCGCTGCAGCTACGTGTCGCGCGGCCTCGGCCAAGGCATCCAAGCCTTTGCGCATGCCGATCTGCCCGATTGAGCCAACCAGGCGCACATGAGGCGGAAGCCCTAACTCTCGATGAAGATAGCCGGTGAGCGGACGGGGGCGGAAACGATGTAGGTCGACGCCGTTGAAGAGGACGTGGGTCCTCGCGGCATCCAATCCTGCTGAGACGAAGCACTGCCGAGTCGCCTGCGAAACGGCCAGCAATCGACTGTGCCGGTTCAGGTCGGCAATCACGGCCGCGTTCACTTTGATAATGTCGCGCAAATGACCGATGCTGGGTACGCGGCATTCCGCGGCGACCGGGCCGATCAGGCGGCTGATCGACAAGCTGTTCGCATGCACAAGGTCCGCCCGAGCTTCAGCAATGGCCGCACTTGCTCGGCGTCGGCATTCATCCAGACTGAGTCGAGTACCGCTTTCGTCGTGCAAGACAAGCGGCACCAACGTGACGTCGAGATCCGCCAATGCTTCCGCCAGAGGGCCGATTGGCGGTGCGGCCACGCAAAGGTCGAAATCTGCCGATCGGACGCCGCCAATCACGGACAGCAAAGAACGCTCGCCGCCATTCAGCGAAGCGTATTCGCAGACAATCAGCACTCTCGGCATGGCAATGTCCTATATCAGTTGTCGCGCCGCTTGATGGCGGCCCGCGCAACAAAGCAGGTTGGGATTCCGTCCCGACCCGCTCGGGCTTCTCGGCGGCGCGGTCCGCGGAGTCCAAAACGGTTCCGCAACACTGCCTGGTGCCGGAGACGTTTGGGTGGGGATCGAATCGCGCCAAGGAGCATGGCAGTCGGTATCCAGGGGTTGCGGCGGTGCGCATCGCGGCACCGAAAGGATTTCTGTTGTGGAGACTGAGGCGGACATTGCTGAATTGTAGAATGTGCCCAAGACCGTGGTCAAATTACCGCGACGGGCGTATCATGAAGACAGCATCATGAGGCGGCAGCAATGCTCTTGTCTGTTCCGTAGATTCTTCGGGGAGCGGCCATGCGAATCAGCAGCGAGACGCACTACAGAGAAGACGAGGAGCCGTTGTACTAACTGGGCCTGTGCACTTTTCGTCCGAGAAGGGGCTCGGAAGCCGTTTGTTGACCAGGAACCGTAATAACTGCGACTGGGATCCATGCTCTGGAGGAACCTCCCATTATCCGAAAATCAATGTCCAAATCGCTGGGCGGCAGATTACGCGGGCTGTTGTCAGGCGAATCATATTCACGGCACCGAACAACATAGAAATTGCCTGGATGCACTAACCGTGCTGGGGTAGTCGGCTGGTGCGATAGGAAAGGCACTCACATGACTTCGAGGATTTCACAAGGCGCGTGGCCCGTAGTTGCCGGCTTGGGGCTGTCCCTGTTGGCTTGTGTCGGTTTAGCTCAGGATGCGGATTTGCAGCCGGTGCGTGGGGCTGGCGTCGCTGCCAGGGGCACGTGGGGGCCATCTACTGGGACACCGTGCAGTCGGCCGACCCCTTGATCAGTCCCGCCGGTCTCCTTTCGCCAGTGGACGCTCGCGTCCAGGGACATCTCGACGTACTCGAAGATCGCCTATTGCTGGAGAATACAAAAGTTCACGCCCGCACACCCGATTACGACCCCGACCGGCATTGGTTCTCTCACGCGAGCTGGCAATACCAGTGCGGCTTGGAGCGGCACGCGAACATTCACTTGGCCGCGGATGACGTCCCGA
>JADHUC010000207.1 GCA_016784735.1 Pirellulaceae bacterium
GAGAATCCTACGCACACCGTCAAGCGGCGGCGGCGGCTCCAAAACGCTAGCACCACTTGGACCAAACCTGCGTTAGGCTGGACTGAAGCCTAATCTGATGCTAGCACCGGACAATCGAAGATGGACGGACGACTAGTGCTCGTTGTTGGTGAAGCGTAACACTAGCAGGAGTCGCGACTTATGGAAACATGAACGGTATTGGGGTTAAACGAGCGTCTTCTGCCACTCGACGGCTAGCATCAGGCAGTTGATGCCGGAACCAATGCCTAGCATGGCCACGTTGTCTCCTGCAGCCACGTGGCCTTTCTCCAAACCGATCGCCATGGTGATCGGCAGCGCTACCGAACCGGTGTTGCCGAGCCACTGGAATGTGGTGTAGTCGGTCTCGGCGGCCATGCCCAGCGACTCGATCATCAACTTGCGATGCGCCGAGCCGACCTGATGACAGAAGGTCTTGTCGATATCGTCGACGGTCCAGCCGGTGACGCCCAGGAAATCACGGAACGTGTCGACGCCTGTGGCAATACCTTCGCGCATCAGCGTCTCGGAATCGGTTTCCATCAACGGCTGCATGCCGCCGGCCACCGCTTCGTCTCGTCCGCTGTGGCAAAGACGATGGTGGTCCGTGTTGGCCTGCGCCGCCGCCGCCAACAACCGATTGCCCGTACCACTCAGTTCGCGATCGACCAGCACAACGGCGCAGCTCCCCGACCCAATGGTCAACGACGCTACCGCGGACTTGATTTGGTTTCGCGTGAGCGATTCGTCGCGGTTCAGCGACTCGATCGTCGTCTCGACCAATTGGCGACTGCCTTCCGAGCCGACAACCAATGCGGCGCGTATCTGTCCCAACTCGATCATATTCGCCGCTTGGAGAATACCGTTCATCAAACCGAGACAAGCGTTGGAGACGTCGTAGATCATGCAGTCTCTAGGCAGCCCCAGGCGATGATGTACGCCGCACGCCGTAGCCGGCTCCAGATAGTCGCGGCAAACAGAACCGTGAATGAGCGTCCCGATGTGAGCGCGGTCGATCCCGGCGGCCTCGATCGCCTTCTGACCACTTTCCACGCTCTTGTTGCTGGGCAACACGCCCGGTTCCCAGAACCGGCGTTCACGAATCCCGCTCATCAATTCCAGGCGACCTTCGGGCAGTCGCAATCGGCGGTAAAGAGGTTCGAGACGACGTTCGATCTCGTCGCTTGTGATAATTTCGTCGGGTAGCGTGTACCCGAAGGCTTCCAAGCATACGTTCTGATACTGCATGGACATGCTCGCTGCTGGCGCGCGGTTAACCGTCGCGGCCTCTTCAAACTCGTTTCATATCCTTCCTGCCCATATTCTTGCCCGGATCGGTTTTGACAAGAACATGATTGGCAAGAGTATATCTCATGCGGCGGTCGCTAGACACGGGCTAAGGCCGTGCAGACGGGGGCTTGGGATTCACGATTGGCGGAGGTTCAGGCTCGTCCTCGTCCACGAGGAAATCGGTCACTTCCAGGTTTTCGTCCGCAAGCGACGCCACGACGGGCTCTTCAAGATTGGCCCGGGATGCTACAGGCGGCTCGTCGGCCCGCGAGCCGACCCGGAGTCCTTCGCGCATTCGCTCTTTCCAATGCTCCAGCAACTTGTCTGACAGGCCCGATGCACGCTCGATCGACAACGTGGCTTCGCGGTCGACGTCCGGCAAGCGGGCTCTGACGGTCAGTCGGCCGTTGTCGGCATACGTAAAGAACACGTTGATCCGCGATCCGGCCGGTAGACTGGGCGGCAAGTCTTCGATGACGCATTTGCCAATCGGCGTGGCGCCATTGCCGCTGGCGTCGCCGCCCTCGATCACGTCGACCTTCACATTCGACTGGCTTTCCCGCCGAGTCACAAACCGTCCCGAGCCCGTCGCGGGCAGCGGTGTGTTTCTGGGAACGAGCACTTTCCTGCTGCGACGTTTTGTCTTGGAGTCGATGCCCAGCACGCCGAGGTCATGCGAGTTGACGTTGCGCACGGCCAGCCTTGGCCGCTCCGATTCGTCAGATGCCATCAACAGCCCGGCGTAAATCGCGGCACCGTGAGCCACCGCTTCGTCGGGCGATAGCGAGCCGTCGACCGGCTTTCCCGATTCGCGTCTGAGCATTCGCTCGATCATGGGCATGCGAGTCGATCCGCCCACAAGAATCACGCGGGTCAGGTCGTCCCACGTCAGTCCCGCATCGCGCAGCAGATTATTAACGGTGAATCGAGTACGTTCCAGCAGGTCGACCGCCAGCGACTCGAACTTGTCGCGGGTCAACGTGATGCGGGCTCGGTGGCCTTCGTAGGCAAAGTGAATCGAGACCTCGTTGCGGGCGGTCAACGAGTGCTTCACGTCCGCCGCTTCCTGCAGCAGGCATTGATAGGTGGCCGCGTCTCTCCTTGGATCCACGCCGTGGTTATCGACGAAGTGCTTGGCCACGTAGTCGACGATGCGAGCGTCCCAGTCGATACCGCCCAAGTGCACATCGCCGACGGTGGCCACCGCGTTGTAGTTGAAGCCGTCGATGTCCATAAGCGTTGCATCGAACGTACCGCCGCCCAAATCGTAGACAAGTATCTTCTCCGGCCCTTTGGCCGCGGCCTTGCCAGTCAGAAAGCCCTGTTGAACGCCGTAGGCAATTGCGGCGGCCGTTGGCTCGTTGATGATGTCCAGAACCTCCAGTCCTGCCAGACGACCGGCATCCTGCGTGGATTTTCGGCGCGGTTCGTTGAAGAACGCAGGGACCGTGATCACCGCCTTGTCGAAATTGCCGATTTTCCGTTCGGCGTCGCATTTCAGCTTCTGGAGAACCAACGCCTGAATCACTTCGGGCGGTAGCCTCTCGCCGCGTATCGCTTTTCTGTAGGCCGAGCGGCCAACGTCGCGTTTGGCGAATTGGGCGATAAGCTCCGGTTCGTGCAGAGCGGCCTTGACGGCTTCTTTGCCCGCCACAACGGACGCGCGATCAAAAAAGACAACGCTGGGCGTCGTCAAATTCCCTTCGCGGTTCTGTATCGTAACCGGCCGACCGTCCGGGGCCAAATGAGCGATCACTGAATGCGTGGTGCCCAGGTCGATCCCGACGACAGGCTCGGACTTTTTCTCCGCCATGGTCTTTCCATTTCGAGCAAGTTGCCCACCGGCTCGACGGCGGATCACTCGCAGGAGAAGCGTTCCTGCAAAAAGGAGATTACCCGTCGGGGGCTGATGACACCTACCACCTCGTCGTTAATGTCCAGGACCGGAACACGGCGATAGCCGGCGGCCGCGATGGCGCTCAGGGCCGTGGCCGCTGGATCCGTCTCGTAGACCACGATCGGATTGGCCGTCATCACCTCGCGCACCGGTAGTTCTCGGACATCGTCAATTCTCGTGGACACACGCTCCAGGACGTCACGTTCGGTGAAGACGCCCACCAAGCGTCCCTCCTCGACCACCAACAGACTCGCCACCTTCAGGCCAGACAGCGCCTGAATCGCGGCGTGGATCGTTTTGTCGGGCGAAATCTCAGCATACGGTTTCGATCGAATCGCGGCGACCGTCTCCTCGGCCAGAGCTTCCTCTAGCGGATCCGTATACTCACGCGGTTCGTAGTCGTTCAGCGGATCTACCCAGTCGTCGCCCGTGTAATGTTGAAGTTGACTCATGGCTATGCTCCTTCGCGAGTCTCAAGCCCTGGTTTGCCGCCTACGCGTTGGACCATGACTTGTTGCGGAAAATGCTCGGCCACATACTCAGCGAACCCCTTTTGCCCTGTTAGGCCCAGGGCGCGTCCTTCATCGTCGGTCACGCAAAGAAATCTGGCGTGCCTTCTCTGGATCGCGTCCACGGCGTCACAAAGCGGGGCGTTCTGATTGACTGAAAACCACGCCTCGTCTAGGTGTTCGTTCACCTGGATATCGTCCAGATTCTCGTACCCTGACGCCAGTAATTCGATGACCTTCCGCTCGGTGAAGAAACCGAGGGGCCGGCCCATTTCGTCCACGACAAAAGCGCAACCGATTTGCTTGGCTCGCATCTGTTCAATGGCCGAGGCGACCGAGGCGTCTTCGCCCAGCATTGCCGCCTCGCGCCAGGGCAAGTCACAGACTCGCTCCGTCTTGACGCTTTCTACAAGTCCCATGATGACCGCCTTTCTCGCAAGCCGGGTCGCCGGCGCATTCGTTCGGTAGAAGACACGGGGCGCGACCGACAACATCCTTGCGACGCAAGACTACGGACGTGCTCAACTAATCAAAGAGCATGAAGATCCCCGTGATGTGAAAGCGGGGGCCTACGACTATGCTCGCAAGGTTTTGGCGAATTGAAAAGAGGGTGACCGCAAATAGGAGTTAATAACGAATAGTATGAAGTGACCTATCCTTGCGGTCGTTCTCCCCAAAAAGGATGGTTCCCTCGACGCACGGGCTTGCGGGGCGCTGCGTTTTTCGCCTGGTCGCGGTACGTTTGAACCGTCGGTTCAGATTTCCAGATATTCCTCCAACGCTTCACGCATCACCGCGACATCCGGTTTGACGCCCGTCCAGATTTTGAATGCGAGGGCCGCTTGACTCACTAACATGCCAAGGCCGTCCAACGTGGTACAGCCGCGGGCGACTGCGTCGCGGATCAGTTTTGTGTCGGGCGGATTGAAGATCAGGTCCGCGACCAACGCATCAGGACTTAACGATTCGATGTCGAGCGGGACGCGAGCGTCCGCGTCGCCGAATCCGATGGACGTGGCGTTGACGACGATGTTCGTTCCTTCCTCCACCGCGTAATCGCCGCTCAGATGGACGAACTTTGCCGGGACGTCCACGCGATCATTCAGTAAGTCCACCAGCGCTTGCCCCCGCTGCGCCGTCCGGTTGACAATGGTGATCTCTGCAGCACGCGCGAGGCCGAGTTCCACGGCGATAGCGCGCGCCGCTCCGCCGGCACCGAACACGACCACCTTCTTCCTCTTTGGATTGGTGATGCTCTGGAGAGACTGGATGAACCCCTTGCCGTCGGTATCTTCGCCCACCAGCAGGTGGCCTTTGCGATAGACACAGTTGACCGCCCCGGCCAACTCGGCGGCCTCGGTCAGCTTGTCCAGATGCTGAACCACGGCCACTTTGTGAGGAATGGTAAGATGCCCGCCCAGAAAGCCCATTGCCCGTATGCCCCGGATGCCATCGGCCAGATTCTCGGGCGACACTTCCAGCGTGAGATATCGCCAATCGATGTCCGCCGCCACAAAGGCACGTTCCATCATGAACTGCGTCGGATTACCGGCCACAGGCTGCCCCATGCAGCAGACGATCTCCTGAATCGGCGAATCGAGCACCTTCCCATACCTCCTCTCAAGCTAAAACGCCCGCGGCTTTCTGAAGTAGGTCCCGGCTGCCGGACGGGACCCTCAAAACGCATGGCAATGCCTTCGCTGCTTCCAGGTCCCGTCCGGCAGCCGGGACCTACCAGGCCCACTAGTGCGCTCTATTGTCGGGTGCAAGCCCGCGCTTTGCAACGCCGGAGCCTCCGCAGACACATCGTTGCACAACTTACTCAACGTGACACTAACTCGTGCCCCGATTCAAACAGTCAATCAACTGGCGGAGCCGGCCGTGATTGCGGCGGTTGAAATTGAATACGAGTCTCGGCATGTCTGCCAAGTCTGGCTCATCTTTCTCGGCCGGCAGCGCATCCGTCTGCTGGAAATCGCCCTCGACGAGAATATCAGCGAAATCCCTGTTGATTTCCCTTAGCAAAGCCTCCGACAGCGGCTCCAACAGCCGAAACACCAACTGGCTTCTCACATAACGCATACTGTGGTACACGCGGAAGAAGTTCAGTAATTCGGATACGGCAACCTCGCAATCGTCCGTGACCTTGTACAGGTTCAAGTCCTCGGCGGAGATCAATCCGCGGTCCAGCAACTGGTTCAGGATGAACTCGTGCAGCGACTTCCAGTAGTCTCCGCCCGGTTCATCTAGCAAGACCAAGGGAACCAGATCGCGTTTGCCGGTCTGCAGCAACGTGAGCAATTCCAACGCCTCGTCCATCGTGCCGAAGCCGCCGGGCAGGCACACCACGGCGTCACACTCTTTGACGAACATCAGCTTGCGGGTGAAGAAGTACTTCATGTGAACGAGCTTCGGGTCGCCCGCGATCACCGGATTGGCCTCCTGTTCGAATGGCAGGAGGATATTGAGACCCATCGAGTGCTCGCGTCCGGCGCCCACGTGCCCGGCTTCCATGATGCCGAAGGCGGCTCCGGTGACCACCAGCCAGTCATGTTGAGCCATTGCCCGACCAAGATTCACCGCTTGTTGATAGGCCGGCGCCTCGGGCGGCGTGCGAGCCGACCCAAAAACGGTCACCTTGCGACGGTTTCGGTACTCGCTGAAGACTTTGAAGGCGTACCGCAGTTCGCGAAGCGCTCGGCTGACGATTTTCAAGTCTCCGCGAGTCGCCTGGTCCGCGTCCAGCTTGTCGGCGTAATCCTTGATTACCTGAATCAGGTCCTCGTTTCGCCGGTGCGCACCGTCTCGCCTGGAGTCGGATATGTCAAGCGGCTCGTCCGGGACGATCTGTTTACGTGTCGAGTCTGTCATGTCTTAGGTTCCTCGTGTAAGGAAATCTAGACATGCCAGCGCAAAAAAGAAAGCCCGTTTCAGCGGGCTCGAAGAAGCGGAATGTCAAATGCTGCTAAGCCGACGGACGGAAATGCTGGTAAGCTAGAAGGACCTCGTAAAGGTCCGCGCTCACGTTGATCGAGTCGTCTTCGAAGTCTTTCAACCACGTTCGCTGGCTTTGCAGCGCATCGGCCAACAATGGAAGCACTTCCCCCAGAGGAACGCTAACCGTGGCGTCTTCCGAATGGGGCGGGGGCAGTGTGTCAGTATCGCAACTAGAGTCGGGACCGAAATAGACTCGCAATCGAGGGTGGGGCATCGCAGTATCTTCCATGACAGCGCTCTCGGAACCTCCAGTTCCGAACGGATCTAGTCTCCATCACATCCGCTTATCGGCTATTACTGCTCGGGAGGTTTGAACAATTCTCCGAGAAATGCGGAATTTTCGCCCTGCTAGCATTCAACCGGATGATCTGGTGAAACTGCGGAAGGGCGCTGCCCCGAAAACAAATGCCCTCGCGAACGAATCTCCGCACAATCTTCACATTCGCGAGCCCGAATTCTCGGCTTGGCATCCAGAACCACGACTGATCGCCGTCAGGGAATCATCCTATCCCCAACGCGTCACGACGACGGGCCAGCGGCTGATGGCCGCTAGCTGCTCGGCCTCGGATTCCGAGGGGACGCACAACAGAGCGGAGTCCTCGGGAATCTCGCCGAGCGGAACGTCACCAGTGTGTCGCCATTCGCGTTCGATCGTCCAATCAACAAGGCGGCCTGAGGGTGTTTTCGATTCCTTCTTCTGAAAGAAGGGACGATCCTCGATGGCGAGATCCGACCACGCTTGTTCGTCGCAGTAGACAACCGGCCGCGCGCCGCGTCGTTCCAACCAATCGCGGCGAATGCACACGCCGTAGGGCTCGAAATCCCAACGACCGAGGTGCGATCGGAAAGCATGCAGTTGATGGATTTCTGATAGGGGAACGGCGGTAAAGCTGACAACGGATGTATCGCCACGAACCAAGTCCGCGGACGCGATTAGCCGTCGCGACCGCACGATCCGCCACAGAGCGGCCAGCGCCGAATGATCTGCGCCGGCTCGGTCCAGAATCAGATCGTCCAAGAATTCGTTTTCGTCCTCGTCCGGCCAGGGCCCATGCCGCCTGCGCGTGCAGTGCGTCAGGTAAGGCCAGTCACGCAGATCCGGCAGGGAAATCACCGGCGCAGGTCGTCGATCGGCCGTGCGGGCCTCCGGCCATGGCGGCGGGGCCGCGTCGTCTGACTGACCAGCCGCGTCAAACACAAACCAACCTACGGCCCCCAACTCCATCAGTTGATCGGCCAATTCCTTTCGGACCAACTCTGGGCCCAGCGCAAGGTATATGCTTGCCGCGGGAAAATCCGGCTCTGTCAGTCTCGCTCGCAGCAAGTGATCCAAATGCCCACGCGGTCTGACATGCAGAGCCACAAGGCGGTCACTCAACGCGACGGTTGCCCGGTCCCGATCCGGAAGACCGACAAGCGAATCGACTTGGTTCCTGCCCTGATCCAGAGCCAAGGGCGGGGACATCGAGACGAGGTCGCAGGATGTGTTCTTGTGATCATGAGCAAGCACTGCCGTTTCTGTCCACCGTCCGAGCGATGTCCGCTGATCGTCAACGATGTCCACGAATAGAACACGTAAACCGAACAGTTGGCCGCACCGCCTCGCAAATCGTGCAGTTGTCGTCGAACCGGCCGTGAGCAAGATATCCCGTTGCGGATCCAACTTCATGCAAGCCGCCCGCAGGACCGTGAACCAACTCTTGCGGCGATCGAGGTCTTGGCCTAACCGGGAACTGACAAGACCGACGCGACGCCCGTGAGGGACACCGCGCGGCCACCACGCCAAACGCGTTCCGAGCCACTCGCCGGAAAGTCGTTCATCGAAGCCTGGGATGCCCCACGTGAGTTTGGCGCCGCGTTGCCGCTGCGACAGCAAAGCCGCCAGCACGGCGCCGGCGCTTCCGGTGCGAGATTCAGCCGAGTTGCTGAGATGACGTATCCATGTCTGGATGATCCCTGGTAGAAGGTCATCGCCCCAGGCTACCGAGACGGACAAGTCCGGGACGGCCAGCTCTTGTGGCACCAACTTGGCGTCGACCAGGGCCTGCCAGATAGCGTTCATTTCCAATCCAGGATTACTTTCCCGCACTGGCCGGACTTCATGACTTCGAAGCCCTTCTCGAACTCGGTGTAGTTAAGGCGGTGTGTGATCACGGGGCTGATGTCCAAGCCGCCTTGAACCATTACGGTCATCTTGTACCAGGTCTCGTACATCTCTCGGCCATAGATACCTTTGATGGTCAGCATGTTGAAGACGACCAGATTCCAGTCGATCGCCATATCCTCCGTCGGGATCCCCAACATAGCGACTTTGCCGCCGTGGCATATGTTTGCCAGCATTTCCTGGAAGGCGGCCGCATTGCCGGACATCTCCAGCCCCACGTCAAAACCTTCCAGCATGCCAAGTTTTTTCTGGGCGTCTCGAATCCGCTGATGACGAACGTCCAATGCCATCGTGGCGCCCATCGTCTTGGCCAACTCCAGGCGGTAGGGGTTCACGTCCGTCACCACCACGTACCGGCATCCCGCATGGCGCACGACCGAAATGGCCATCAAGCCGATGGGACCGGCGCCGGTGATCAACACGTCTTCGCCCAAGACGGGAAAGGTCAACGCCGTGTGGACGGCATTGCCGAAAGGATCGAAAATCGATGCGATATCGCGGTCGATCGTATGATGATGATGCCATACCTGAGTCATGGGCAGCGCGAGGTACTCGGCGTACGCGCCCGGTCGGTTGACGCCGATCCCCTTGGTGTCCGCGCACAGATGTCGCCGGCCGGCCAGGCAATTGCGGCACCGGCCACACACGACGTGTCCCTCGCCGCTGACGATATCTCCGAGAAAGAAGTCCACTACGTTCGCACCCACCTCGACGATCTCGCCCACGAACTCGTGCCCAACCGTCATCGGCACGGGGATCGTCTTCTGGGCCCAGGCGTCCCAGTTGTAGATGTGCAAGTCCGTACCACAGATTCCGGTGCGATCGATCTTGATCAACACGTCGTTGATCCCAACTTCCGGCTCCGGCACATCTTCCAGCCACAGCCCCGGCTCGGATTTCGCTTTGACGAGAGCTTTCATAACGCAGTATTCCTCAGTCTTCCGTCTTCTTCATCTATAACCAGCAATCTATAACCAAGCCCCACGCGATTGTAACGCATTTCGTATCCGCGTTTCATCCCGGTATTGGGCGTTCTTTCCCCTTGAGGCGTTCCAGAACATCCTTGATCAGCACGGCCGTCTTGTATGTAATCATCTCACCGGGCAGGTCGGGCAGTTGCTCTCCTGCGGTCTGTGCAACGGCAAGCAGGATCTCGTGATCCTGGAAACTGCGAAGCGTCTGGAGTTTGGCCTGCAGGTACTCCGGCGTCCAGAATCCTACGATCTCCATGGGCACGGCTCCGCCGTCTTCGTGCTGAAATACAAAGTCGGGAACGAAGGTCTTCTGCCCATGATGCAGGATTTCGCCTTCGCGCACCAACGTCCAGCCTTCTCGCGGACCGTCGCCCCATTTTTTCGCAAACGCCTCTTCCACCTGCGAATCAAAATCGTCCGGCGACGGCAGATGGCTCTGAAGACCGTCCTCCGACGTCAGATCCAAGCTCAGCATCCAGCCGCGTCGGCCCGTGCGAATTCGTGCGTGCATTCGCCAGTTCTGGCAGGCGATCAGCGCCGGCAGGAACCTCGCCATGTTCACTCCGTAGCGCCTCGTCTGCCTCATTACAGACGCCGGACCGTCAAACCGGATCTGGTATTGCCCATCACCGACCCGCAAGATCGTGTGCATCAGGCGGGCCAGCTTGGCGTAGCGGAGAACGATTTTGAGATCTTCCCGAGCCCAAACCGTCATGGAAACCGCTCCGTACAACGCGGCCTGGACCTGCGCGACGTTGTAACGTGACAACAACGCGCGTGCGTCCGGATAGCCGTCGAATCGAACAAGGCGATGGAAGTCGATTACGTCGGCGAACAGATGACGGTCGATTTCTTCCCAAGTTCGGCCCAATCGTCCGGCGATTTCTGCTTTGACTTGGGCCTCTTCGGTTTCGAACAAGCGATCCGCCTTCTTCACCAACGGGTGCTTCTTTCCGGCCATGCGAAAGACCTCGCGACGCAGCTTGGCTGCCTGACCACGCCGGTCCCGATCAAAGGCGGACACATCGTCCAGCAGTTTGCAGAATGCGTCGATCCGCCGCGCAGGACAGTCCTCCTCGTTCGCAAAGATTGCTTCCACGGCCCGGTGCAAGTCCCGCCGCGTCTTGTCAACTCCGTTCCGATAGACCCGAAGCATCTGCTCGGCATATTGCAGATAATGCCGATGCGCCGGTTGCGTCAGCCGATCCGGGACGATGCGCCCGGCGTCGAAGTCGTAGTCGGCGATGGCCTGTTCTCGAACGAGCATCGTATCACGAGCTCCTTCGCTGGTGTTTCGTACCCGCGTACGCGTCGCTGTCGCGGCGTCGGCGGGAGCGGATTTCTTCGTTTGTATCCGCGCAGACGACCTCGTACAGTCGCGCAGGAACGTTGCCGGATTTCCGCAGAACCCGGCCCAACCGCTGCTTGGCTTGGCGGCTGGACGACGTGCCTCCGATCACGACGGCCAGTTTGACCTCCGGCAGGTCGACCCCTTCGTCCAACACCTGGTTGGCCACCAGCGCACCGTAAGTGCCATCCTCGAGTCCTTGGAGGATCTCCAGCCGTTCCTTCTTGCCACAATGGTTCAGCAGGCAGGGGATCAAGAACCGCCGCGATACGTCGCGGGCCATGGCGTTGGACCCGGCGAACACGATGCACGGCTCGCCAGCGTGCAGGCGAAACAGGTCTTCGAGCACTCGTACCTTTTCATCCGCCCGGTCTTCGATCGACTTCTTTTCCCGGTACGCCTTCATCGCAACGCGAGCTTGGGGCATTTTGCCGGTTTCGGCACACAAGTCTTCCCAAGAGAACTTCGGATCGTCCTTTCGCCGGTCGGCCATGTACCGGCGGACTACGTTGGACAAGTGGTTGTAGCGGGCCTGCTCTTTCTCCGAAAGGTAGACGGGGATACGCACGATTTCGTAATCGGCCAGCGTCCGCCCCTTGGCCGCGGAAATGGGCATTTCGTAGACGATCCGGCCGATCAGCCAGTCCAAATCCGCGTGACGCCCGTCGGAACGCTCTGGCGTTGCCGTCAATCCCAATCGCATGGGTGCCGCACTCATTCGGGCTGCGTCGCGGCGAAGTTGGCCCGGCAAGTGATGGCATTCGTCGAACACGATCAACTGGAACTTGTTGCCCAGCCGGTCCATGTGAATGTACGCGCTGTCGTATGTGGTAACCGACACAGGTCTGACACGAAACACATTGTCGCCGATGATTCCCGCGTTGTAGCCCAAGGCGGCTAGAATGCGTCGGTGCCATTGGTACATCAGATCGCGTACCGGGGCGACGATCAGCGTGGCGACAGGGGCACGCGCCATGATGGCCAACGCCACTTCCGTCTTGCCCGTGCCGGTCGGCATGACGACGCAACCTCGCCGGGCGTTGGTCCATGCCGCAACGGCGGTTCGCTGCTCGTCTCGCAACGAATGAATCTCGGTTTTGGCCCAGTGAACCGGTCGCCACTCCGGCACAGAATCCTCGAACGGCACACCGCCGCGCCGGAGCACATCTCGCACTTCGGCGTAGTGCATGGCATCGCATCGCCAAGCGAAGACGCGGTGATCCCACGTCCAGAACTTGCCGCCAAAGATCTTCCCCATCTGGGCCCGCGACAGGCTCTTGAGCACCAGGGTGCCTCCAGAGAAATCGAGTTGTGTTCTGTCCATATCGTCGCTGCTGTTTTGGCGGGCGGGCATTCTTATCTTCAACGTCGATTATCCGACACGAGTGTGCCATCTACTTCTATCGTACTCCAGGACGGCAACGATCGCCAAAATGACAGATTCTACAACTCTACGAGTGTCGTTCTCGACTTTCTCGCACACGTCCTTCTACGAATCTCGTAGCCGTTTCGGCGATGCCCATGCCCCAGAAAACACGGCCCAACACACGCGTGGAAGCGCAATCGCCAGTCGTGGCGGCTTGGGCATCCGCCCCGCGTTTGGCATAAGAATTGCTTCAAGCTGCCCGTCTGTCAAACGCGACCGAGGGAATCAGGCGAACGACCTGCAAGAATCCGTCAGCAGCGGCAACAGAATACTATCGAGACCATATCTGCAAACTGGATAAATTGGGAGAGGCAAGATGATTCGTTTTCCAAAGACCATGGCATTTGTTCTAACCGCGGCCATAGAATGACCTATCCGCCGCGTTTCGTAACGTGGCCACGGCAATGAGGCCGTCGGTCGTGAGTATTAGCAGCGTGCAACGAGTTCGACCGTCGTCCTCGTTCGGACGCGGGCGACCGGACCTTCCGGAGGAGTTTCGCGGCCTTGTGCCCGATGACTTCTTTGATCGTTTTCGTGGGTTTCAGGTGCCGGGAAACGGTCGTCAGCGGCCAGGGCTGGGTTCCGGCGTGATCGTTAGCTCGGACGGGTACATCGTGACCAATAACCACGTCGTGCGGGAGGCGGACGAGATCAACGTGACGTTGTCCGACAACCGTACTCTGGAAGCCGAGGTGATCGGCACGGATGCAAAAACGGATCTGGCCGTCCTTAAGATTGACGCGAGCGATCTGCTGCCGGCACCATTGGGCGATTCCGAAGCGGCAGAAGTCGGGGAGTGGGTGCTGGCGATCGGCAGCCCGTTTGGCCTTGAACAAACCGTGACGGCCGGGATTATCAGTGCCAAGGGACGTCACATGGACATCGCCGACTATGAGGATTTCATACAGACTGACGCTGCCATCAACCCGGGCAACAGCGGGGGGCCGTTGGTGGACCTCAAGGGCCAAGTGATCGGCATCAATACGGCAATCGCCTCTCGCACGGGAACGTATATGGGTGTCGGGTTTGCGATCCCCAGCAGCATGGTCCGCAAGGTGAAGGACGCCATTGTGAAACACGGCCGCGTACATCGTGGCCGGATGGGGGCACTGATCCAGAATCTTAACGAAGATCTGGCCCAATCGTTCGGTTACGACTCGAAAAAAGGCGTGCTGGTGGGCGACGTCTTGCCTGACAGTCCAGCGGAAAAGGCTGGATTGCGAGCTGGCGATATTGTCGCCGAATACAGCGGCCGAGCCGTCAGCGACGTAAACGAACTGCGAAATGCGGTGGCTGACACGCCGCCTAACACACGTTCCGAATTGCTCATCTTCCGCAACGGCAAGACGCAGCGAGTGCCGATTGTCGTCGACGAACTGAAAGACGAACCGGTTCGCGTTGGCCAGCGCGGCAGCAGCGAGTCCTCGGTGAATCTGGGCATGACCGTCCAGGCTCTGACACCTGATCTGGCCCGCCAACTCGGCTACGAAGGCGACGAACATGGCGTGGTCGTGACGGACGTCGAACCGGGATCTCTTGGAGCCCAAGCGGGCGTCGACGCGAAAGACTTGATCGTTGACGTGAACGGCAAGGCGATCGGAAACGTTCGGGACTTTCAGGAAGCGATGGACAAGGCCGGCGTGAGCAAGGGCATTCGCCTGCAGGTGATGCGCGAGGGCGTTCGCCGTTACGTCTTCCTGAAGAGCAGTCGTTAGCCTGTCATCGGTCGGTACGCCGTTCGTTGGACCTAGGGCGTGCCTCAGAATCAAACGGATCCGCACCAGCAGCCGGTCGGTGGTTTCCCCTCGCTGCGAGGGCCGTCGGCCGGTTGCGTTTTCTTGCGTTCCTGCGCACTGTAGTAACGCGGGCCGAAATAACTTCCCGGTTTCGCGCCGTGTGCCACTGCTCGAAACGACGAGGGCCTACCATGTCCGGCCGCTTTCCATCGTTTCGAGCAGTGTTGCGCTGGCCGCGACGCAGCACTGCTGGGAATCGTGGTGAGTCGTGTGCGATGGATGGCGCATCCGATTCCCAGCAGTGGCACACGCTCTGAGGACAACCGGCGATCGCCTCGGGAAGTTGTTTCGGCGCACGTTGCTAGGTCGGAATGCCGCTCCTACCTTTGGCCGCGTCGTCCAACCAGGTTCTTTCTCAATTGGATGACGCGGGGCCCGCTTGTGAATCCATCCCATCCCCGCTACGTGTCGTACCGGATCTCCAGGATCTCGTACTTGAGCGTGCCCTTAGGCACTTCGATGTCCACTTTTTCGCCGACCTTTTTCCCCAGCAGACCCTGCCCGATGGGGCTGGTGATCAGATACTTGCCCGCATCGTAGTCCTCGTCGCCTGCGCCGACGAAGGTGTATTCCTCCTCGTCGTCGTAATCCAGATCCATAACGACGACCGTTGCGCCCAACGCCACTTGGTCCTTCGGCACCTTGTCCGGATCAACGATCGCCGCTCGCGTCAACTGGGTCTTGATCAAGTTGATCTTGGCCTGCAGCATTCCCATAGCCTCGCGCTGAGCGTGGTACTCGGCATTTTCGCTCAAGTCACCTTCATCGCGCGCCTGGCCTATCTTCTCGGCGATTTTCGGTATCTCTTCCTGTTCCAGCCGCTCGACCTCAGCCTTCTTGCGATTGTAAGCCTCGCGCGTCATGGGAACGTAGTCGGACATGCTGGTTCTCCCGATGCCAAAAAATGCGACCTCCTGGGAAAGGAGGTCGTGCGATTGTCTTGATCAAGATGCAGGCTATTCTTAGCGATTCTCTGCATGCAGTCAATCCGAAGATCCCGCATGATCGCCCACCTTGCGGTCTTCCAGCAAATACAGCAGACAACCGCAGCTTCTGCAGAACACCGGTTTGGACAAGTACAAGTCGTTCATCGTCTGCGGGGACAGGATGGTGAAGCAACTGCCGCACGACTCGCCCTCGGCGGGTGCCAAGCCGCGATCGCCATGAGCGCGGATCACGCGCTGGTAGTCTGACTTGAAATCGGCGGGCAGCCCGGCCTCGGCGCGATTCAACTCGTCGGTGATGCGGGCAAAATCGATTTCCAGCGACACCTGCTGCTCGCCCACTCGCTCTTGCGTCTTTTCCAACTGGTCGCGAGCCTTTTCCAATGAGGCCTCCGCCTCCTTCAATCGCTCGCTGAGTCGATCGATCTTCTCTAGTTTGTCCAGAACCTCATCTTCCAGCACGCTGCTGGCCTGCTTCTCCGCCGCAATCTGGTCCTTCAGTATCTTGTACTCTTCGTTCCTCTTGCACTCGTTCAACTTCCGCTTCAGGTCTTCAGTTTTTGTTTCTCGTCCTTCCAACTGCATTTGCTGATCATCGGATTCCATGCGAGTTTTCTTCCACGCCTCCTTGGCATCGGCCAGTTGCTTTTCGCCTCGTTCGACGGCCTGTCGTCCTGCTTGAATCTGCTTGGGGCCGCGATCTAATCGTCCTCGCAAGTCGGCCAGTTGCTGATGAATCCGATGTAGGTCGCGCAATGCTTGAGCGGATATGGTCATGGGACAAGAATCTCCCTGCGAAATGGTGTGGGGACTACACGAAAAAAGCCGCTGGTCGAGAAACCAGCGGCTTTGCTTGGTCGGATTGGAGACGTGAACTTATGCCACGCCTCGCAAGAAGCCCGCGAGTTGCTGGCTGCGGACCGGGTGTTGCAACTTGCGGACGGCTTTGGCTTCGATCTGCCGCACGCGTTCGCGCGTGACTTTGAAAATGCGCCCAACCTCCTCCAGCGTATAGGTATACCCGTCGCCCAACCCGTAGCGCAAACGAATGATCTCTCGCTCGCGATAAGTGAGCGTTTTGAGCAAGGCTTCGATTTTCTGCCTAAGGATACCATTACTGGCGTTTCGAACCGGGTTGTCCGACTGGACGTCTTCAATCAACTCGCCAAAGCTGCAATCCTCGCCATCGCCCACCGGACGATCCAGGCTGACTGGGTGCCGGCCGATGTCGAGCACCCGCTTGACTTCGTCCAGATCCAAACCAGCCATGCGGGCGACTTCTTCTGTTGTCGGCTCTCGGCGCAGTTCTTGCAAGAGCCTCTTCTGAATATTTCTCAGTTTCGACAGCACGTCGATCATGTGGACCGGTATGCGGATCGTACGGGCTTGATCTGCAATGGCCCGTGTGATGGCCTGACGAATCCACCAAGTGGCATATGTGGAAAACTTGAAACCCCGGCGGTATTCGAACTTATCTACCGCCCGCATCAGGCCGGTGTTGCCCTCCTGGATCAAGTCCAGGAAGCTCAGACCACGATTGCGGTACTTCTTGGCGATGGAAACCACCAGCCGCAGATTACCACTGGACAGCTCCCGTTTGACCTCTTCGTATTCGGCGTATTGTCGCTCAATCGCCTCGACCCGCTTCCGCACGCTGCGGGGGCTTTCCTGAGTGAGCAGCATCAAATCGCGCAACTCGTGGCGAAGATTGGCGAACTCGTCCCTGTGAAGCGGATCGCCGCCAATCACCTTCAGGCGTCCGCGGATCTCCTCCAGACGGTCGGCAAAGCCGCTGAGCTGTTCGATCAACGGCTGGACCCGGCGAGTGCGCAGACTGAGTTCCTCGACAAGCTGCAGGCACTTGCGCCGGCGGCGCAGGAAAGCCCTACGAATCGTGGCCCTCTCGTCGGGCAGAGTCGACTTGCGAATCAATCGTTCGAAGTCCTGCCGGTTGGCTTCCAACAGGCAGTCCAGCGTTTGCAGATTATAAGGCATACGGGCCTGAATCTGCTCTTTGGTCAGCCGCTCGGTGAGCGAGACCTTGATCGTGCGGTCGAACGGCAATTCGCCTTTGTGGACCTTTTTCAGCGTTTCCACCGTTTTCCGCATGGCGAAATCGCAGGCCAGCACACTGCGGCGAAACCGTTTGCGAGTGACCTCGATCTTCTTGGCCATCGCGATCTCTTCTTCACGCGACAACAGCGGAATCACAGCCATTTGGCTGAGGTACATCCGAATCGGATCGTCCGTCAGCTTGGGCAGTTCTTCGGTCGCCAGCAGAAGCTGCGCTTCCTCGGCAGCCGCCTGCAATTCTTCGGCCGTGGGCGCCGGTGGCAGCTTCTCCTCCTGGAATTCCTTGCTGGGCGGTTCGTCGACCAGTTCGATGCCCTGTTCGTCCAAGGCCAGCAGCAGATTGTCCAGTTTGTCGGGAGTGACATCGTCGTCAGGCAGATAATCGTTGACGTCGTCGTACGTCAGGTAGCCTTGAGTCTTGCCTTTCGCGATTAGGTCGTGCAGGTCCTTCTCCAAGTGTTCCACGATACTTCCTCCTGCGCTTTCTTGCGCTTCTCGGGACACCTTCTGGCACCCTACCCTTCCGTGGGTGCGGAAATACCTTGCCGGTCTCGTTCCTGAGCGATCAGTTTTTCGAGAGCGTCGATCGCTTCCCGTTCGCTCAGGCGTTTTTCCTCCAAAGCCGCCAGTTCTTGCGGACGGTCCTTGGCCTGCAAAGCGTAGCGAAAGTCGGCGATTAGCCCCTGAAATCTGTTACGCGCATCTTCCAGCGCTTCTTCTGCTTTCGCGTGGGCTCGTTCGTCCAACTCCACCCAGATATTCTTCAGACGCGGGTCTTCCAACGCCGTCAGCACGTTGCCGAAATCCGGCGTTCCCCCTTCGTCGTGAATGCCGTAAATGGTTCCGTAAATCGCTCGTAATGTTTCGGATCGTAATTGGCCGACTTCGATTTCGCGGACCGCGTCAGCCACCAATTCGGTATGCCCGACCAGCACCTCCAGCAGTTCGACCTCGCGAGCATCCAATTCGCCGACTTTCGGCATCGGCGGTGGCGGTTGCTGGGCCGCTGCCGCCGCGGTCGGTCGTCCACGAGTGGACTTGCGGCGAAGTTCGTTCAAACGGTCGCGGATCACGGACTCGGCCACGTTGAACTGTCGTGCCATGCGTGACAGGATCTGCTGTTCCCGCAACCTCATTTCCGTCGACGTTCCCAGTTGCGGACGCGGTGCTCTGGCGATGGTCGACAAGATGTCCTCCAGCGCCTGATTCGCTCGATGCGTCTCCGTCGCCAGGTTAATGCCTTCAGTCGCAACATGCACTTTGTGGTCCAAGGCGTCCCTGGCGCCGCTAAGCAGTTCGCGAAACGCGTCGGCACCGTGCTCGAACACATAATCACACGGATCCAAGCCCTCGGGCAACGTCAATATCCGCAAATCGACCTGCTCCGCAACGAACAACTCGAGAATTTCATTGGTCCGGCGCTGACCGGCCTCGTCGGCGTCCAGCACCAGATTGATTCTATCAGCATATCGCCGCAGCAGCCGAATGTGCCCGGAGCCAAGAGCCGTGCCCAGCACGGCGACCACGTTGCCCACGCCGCACTGGTGGGCCATCACCACGTCCGTGTAGCCCTCGACAACCACGATCTCTCGCTCTTCTTCTTGCTTCTTGGCGACAGCGTCGCGCGCTATCTGCAAGCCGTAAAGCTGATCGCTTTTCGAGAAAATCCGTGTTTCCCGCGAATTGATGTACTTGCCCGTCTTTTCATCCGCTTGCCCTGGCAACACGCGTCCGCCAAACGCGATGGGCCGGTTTTGCACGTCCCGGATTGAAAACAGCAGCCTCCCCCGGAAAAAGTCGTAATAACGTCCGCTTTTGTCACTCTTTCCGCAAAGACCGGCTGCTTCCAAGACCTGCGGCGAAAAAGGCGACGTCCGAGCGTGATCCAACAGCCACTGCCAACTGTCCGGCGAGAACCCAAGACGAAATCGCTCGATACTCTCGCTTGTGATCCCGCGTTCGTCCAGATAACGGCGCGCGGGTTCCGCCTCGCGTGTGTGCAGCAGGCAACGATGAAACTGGTCCTCAGCCCACTCGGCTGCTTGGTACAAGGTGCGTTTGTCGCCGGGGCTTCCGGGCTGAGGCCGAGGCCCAGTCGGAGCGTGAAGCGAAACGCCGACGCGATCGGCAAGCATCTCCAAGGCTTCGCGAAAGTCGACGCCCTCGCGTTGCATGACAAAGCTGAATACATCGCCCCCAACATCGCAAACCCAGCATTTCCAGGACTGGCGCTCGGGATTCACCTGGAGGCTGGGACGCGTGTCGTCATGCCAGGGACATAGCGCGACATAGCCGCGTCCCTGTCGGCGCAACTGCAAATAGCCACCGACCAAGTCGACGATGTCCGTCGCTTGGCGGATTTGCTCTTTAACGTCCTGGTCGTGGTGAGATGTGAAGGACACCGGGGAGTCCTGTGGCGTTTGGCCTGCAGGAGAGACGCGAGGCCACGGCCGGAGTGTCGCTTCCCTGAAACTATCTCCTTGCCACCGGTTTGGGTCGAACCAGCAGTGAAGTGCTATCCATAGCACGGCCGCGAATTATAGTGAACACTCAATTTCGGGTCAACATTCAGTTTCAGCGTCGTTTTCTTCCTCTCCGTCTTCGCAAAACATGGCGCTGATCGATTCATCCTGATGAATTCGCATAATAGCTTGAGCCAACAGCGGAGACACCGACAAAACTTGGATCTTGGGCGAGAGATCTTTTTCCTGAAGGATGCTATTGGTGATAGCGACGGTAGCGATCGGGGCGCTCTCGATGTTGCTGATCGCGTCTCCGCAGAATATTCCGTGCGACGCGGCGACGTGGATTTCGCGTGCTCCGCGTTCTTTGAGCAACCGGGCCGCACCGCAGATCGATCCTGCCGTGCTGATCATGTCGTCGAACATCAACGCCACCCGGTTCTTGACCGGACCACCGATCAGCGTGGCCTGCTTCGTTTCGGTCGCGCTGGAACGCCGTTTGTCGATGATCGCCAAAGTACCGCCCAGCCGCTTCGAATGCCCAATGGCTCGCTTGATACTCCCTTCGTCCGGGCTGACGACGACAACGTCCTTGGGCGAAACCCCCAGTCGCCGGAAGTAGTCGTTTAGAACCGGCGCCGCGTACAAATGATCCACCGGAACGTCAAAAAAGCCCTGGATCTGGGCCGCGTGAAGATCCATCGTCAGCACGCGGTCGGCGCCGGCCCGAGTTATCACATTCGCCACCAGTTTCGCCGTGATCGGCACCCGTCCCTCGTCTTTGCGGTCTTGACGCGCGTACCCAAAATAGGGAATGACCGCAGTGACCCGATCCGCACTTGCCCGCTTACAACTGTCGATCATCACCAACAGTTCCATCAGGTTATCGTTCACCGGCGGACACGTCGGCTGGATCAGAAAGACGTCGCGGCCGCGAACGTCCTCGTCCACCTTGCAGGTATTCTCGCCGTCAGGGAACTTGCCCAGCGTGATCTTGGACAGCGAAAGGTGCAGGTGTTTGCATATTTCCTTGGCTAAGGGGCGATTCGCTAGGCCACTGAAGATCTTCAGCTCGCGCATTTGGCAGCCCAACCTCTCCATTTCTGCTACGACGATTCAGGGTTAACCGCATTGCTGCTGATCATGCCATGAACGAATGGCAACATCCAGGGGTAACGCGGCGATTTTTCCGCGTCTGCGTCCCTGAACATGCGATATTAAGCATATGTAAACTGTGGAGCCTGCCACCTATGTGTCGGGCTGTCTGTTCGCAGTGGAATTCGGTTTTGTCCCTGAGTACTGGCTAGGAAGGAACAATGGTCACGCTAATCGTTCGCGAAAGAGAAAGCATCCAAGAAGCGGTGCACCGCTTTCGAAAACTGGTGGAACGAAGCGGCATCAAGAAAGAAATGCGGTGCCGAGAATACTTCGAGAAGCCAAGCGAAACCAAACGCCGTGCCCGCCTGCGAGCGGAACGACGTTCCCGCCGAACGCGGTTGTTGGCCCGAGCCTAACGCCGTCGCCCTCGGATTCCTTCCCCCCTTTCTCCTCCGTTCTTATGGCTGCGCTGAATCTCCGCGCACGGCCGATGGCCGCGCAAAGAGAAGCAAGAATCCCGATTCTGAACAGGAGGAAACAGAGTCAGCAGAGGCTGAATCCATTCTCTGTTCTCTCGGTTGCCTCCTGTTCAAGAATTGCGCGCAGGGTGCCAGCCGTTTGATCATTTGCAGTGCAGAGGTTTCGGTGACCTGCCGTGTTCCTGGCTTGCACTTTCAGCGCACACTGATTGCGATCATCACAGATGTCTCTTCACTGTCGTTGCCATCGGACGTTGAAGGCATGGTGGGGTTGAGCTTCCTCCGCCAGTTTTCCCGATGGGGCGCACAGCGGACCGAAAACACATGGCATTTCTTTCTCTCGGATGATCAGGACTGACAGCATGCGGATCCTCGGTCTCGCCTTTCCGCGAGCCGTCGCATGGTACATCGCGCCGCAGGAATGGCGTTGGTCGAGTCTCTGCGCCCGATGATCCGGGCTCAAATTCTGGCGATGCTTTAAGCCGATTCTTCTCAG
>JADHUC010000208.1 GCA_016784735.1 Pirellulaceae bacterium
CGCCATGGACAAGATCATTGTCGAGTTTTCCGTCAACGGTCACCCAATGGGTGCCGAGTTCGAGGCAACGGGTCCGGTAGACGTGCGGGCGAAAGTCATCGGCACCGCCAAGCTGGCTGCGGTCCAAGTGGTCAAGAACAACCGGTTCATCTACACGACGGAACCAGGCCAACGAGAATTCGAGTTCACCTACCGCGACGCAGCGGCCACAGAAGGCACGTCGTACTACTACCTGCGCGTCGCTCAGGAAAACTACCTCCCCAACGGATCGCCAATCATGGCGTGGTCATCGCCCGTCTGGGTTAACGTTGGCAAGTCGGGGCAATAGTAGGCCCCGGCTGCCGGACGGGACCTGTTGGAGTTCACGCTTCAGCGTGTCTTCAGGCCTATTGCGCTTTCACGTCGTAGGCGTAGAGGAAATCGCCGTGGCGGATGTATAGTCGCCCGCCGCAGACAACGGGGTGAGCCCAGCTCTGGCCTTGTCCGCCGCCTGGCAGGTCGAACCGACCGACTAGTTGATGACCGCTTGGTGTCGCGGCAACCAGGCCCATCTTGTGGTTTTCACTGAGCGTGTACAGCATGCCATCTGCACAAGTGAGTGAACCTTTTCCAACGCCCCTCTCCTGATACGCGCTCTGGCCGGTTTCCCATTTGAGACAATGCCATCCTCGGCCCGAGCTGCCGTAGAGGTACCCGTCCACCAGAACCACACCGCCGTGATGGTTATCCAGCGGCTTGTGTTCCCAGACCTTCTGGGCCACGACGCGACCGCCGTCAAGGTTCAGCTTGAACATAACCGATCCTGTGCCATAGTTCGAGCTGATGAACACATACCCATCCTTGAAGATCGGCCGCATCGCGTTGACGTCGTACCTGGTGTCGTGCTCTAACCGGAACAGAAGGTCGCCGGTGTCAGCATTTACCCCGACCAACGCCTTGCCGGTCATTTGCAGAATCATGCGAACGTCGCCGAGTTGACCCAACGCAGGCGAGGCGTACCCGGCCAAGTCGCCCTGCGCCGAAGGCGACTGCCAAGCTGTCTTCCCCGTGGTGTTATCCAAAGCCACGATGCACGTTTGCGGTCCACCGGGCGTGCAGATCACGTGATCCCCATCGATCACAACCGATTCGGCAAGCGCCCATTTTAGGTTCTTGCTGCCGAAGTCATCCAGGATGTTCCGGCTCCAGATCTCTTGGCCCGTCTTTGCGTCCATACAAATCACTCTGCCATGCGGACTTTCGTGGTAGAGACGGTTGCCATCGATGGTCGGAGTTCCCCGCGCTCCCTCGTACGAATCGGTCCAGGATGCCCCGTTGGGTTTCTGCCACTGCAATTGGCCATTCAGGTCGAGAGCGGTGATCGTGGTCTCGCCTCCTCTGTTCCCCGCTGTATAGATGAGCCCGTCGGCGATAGCAGCACTCGAGAAACCCATGCCAATGCCCTCGACCGTCCAAATCCGTTCGGGGCCTCCCGCAGGCCAAGCCTTGAGCAGGCCAGTTTCTGTGGACACGTTATCCAGATTCGGCCCGTGAAACTGACGCCATTCGGCGGATGCGAGCCCAGTATCGCCCGGCTCAGCCGGCCGGTTCTGCGTTGTGGCCACCGGACGGACAGGTGTCTCCTGCCTCGAACAGGAAGCGACCGCCAGCATCACCAGCAGTGCCACGACTGACGTCCCACGAGCGAACTGAAGACTCTCTGGCATGCTAACCACTGTCTCCCGAAGTGTAAGTCTAGGCGAGCGGACGCATAAATTGCCCGTTGTGGCATTGGCGTTTGAGCCGCACGCGCTAGCGTCGGGTTTTCTTGCCACAACGGTCATTGGAAACCCGCGGCTAGCGCCGTCGGCTCAGTTTATGCGTTCGCTCTAGAGTGCGCCGCATTGACACTGATACAACGAGCAGAGAATACAAGATGCACCAAGTCATGGCAAGCGACGGAAATTGACCTGTTCACACATGCTCACTCATTCGCTCAACACAAATACCTCCGCTTCTCCGGCCGGCAATGTGCAGGATACCGTCTGACCCGCCGTGACGCTCCGTCCGCTGTAGAACTCGCGGCCGCCACCTGCGTCGGCGGGGAGTAGCAGGCGCAGGTCCAGGTTGCTGTTTCCGCCGTTCATGGCGCATACCAGCGTCGTTCTGCCGTCGCCCAGGACTTGCACTCGCGCTTCGTCGCATCCGGAAAGGGCCGTACGATTCCCGGCCAGGAACAGCTCTTCGTGTGTGGCGACCAATCGCGTCGTCTCGGCAATCGCGTGCCAAGACCGGCCGTCCAACGGTAATCGATTGTAGATGAGGACGCCGCCGGTCGAGTCGAGCGCGCGGCGCAGCAGGCGGGCTTTGGTCATGGGAACTGCCGGTATCCTCTCTTTGGTGTCGTACGGTCGTACCAGCTCGCCGAACAAGGCGGGAATACCCCTCAGCCCGTCGATAGTGGCCGGGATAGCGTCTACGGGGCGTCCATATCCACAGCCCGCACGGTCGCACGCCTGGAACTCGCCGACGTAGTTCCAGTTCACCCCGTAACGCTTTGGATTCTCCGGCGTCTGATAACCGCTGTAGACGCTGAATTTCGTGCCAGGGGCCAGGCGATGGATGGTGTCCCGGAACTTGCGAAACAGCCGCGCGACGCGGTGCGCCATGAAGTCGACCCATTGCTGCTCGTACTGGTCCTGGATGAGCACTGGATCGAGCTTCGCGTCAGGGTCCAGCTTTGCGTGGTTGCGGAACTCCGCAAGGCATCGTGGGCAGTAGCAAGAGTGCGGGCCGGTCAGCGGCGGATACTCGTAGTCGTAATCCATCGTGTGGGCACGGGTCGCCTCGATCTTCTCTTGCAACTTCGCCTCGACGGCGTGCCACGATTCATCGAGCAGCCGCGTTGTGCAGACGTAACCGTCATTGGGTTGGCCGTCGCTGCCGATGAGTCGTTCGTCGGGGCGCTCCGCAAGGTACGGCTTCATGTTCAGCGACCACGCCTGGAAATTGAAGCCCATCGTGTGCTGGATGCCGTATTTGGGCGCGTTCTCGCTGGTCCAGAGGTCACCCGCGACCAGATCGTTCAGTCCGGCGAGCCTGGCGGTTTCCAGCGTCGCCTCGCGCATCGCGTGGTTGTTCATGTTGCCAAAGAACGATCCCCAAAGCTGCCAGACGAGCTTCTTCGGCTGCTTGCCATTAAGCGGAGGGAGAAGGCGAACAGGGATTGTCTGCTGCGGCTCGACCACCGTGCCATCGTTCGCCTCGGTCCAGTAGACAAAGGCCGTTTCTTTGCCCTTGGTCTCACCCAGCCCATCGCGCGTGCGGACGAA
The DNA here is from genome assembly GCA_016784735.1 of Pirellulaceae bacterium. Lineage (GTDB taxonomy): Bacteria > Planctomycetota > Planctomycetia > Pirellulales > Pirellulaceae > JADHUC01. The sequence continues at coordinate 3,312 of JADHUC010000208.1, forward strand.
GGCGTTGAACAGGGAGAAGATGTAATGCCGCCCGGTCATTACCGGCTTGTTGGCCACGATCCGAGCCACTTGCATCTTGCGTCCTGCGACCGTCTGCTCCCCCAACTGCGTGCAGAGGAAGCTGGGCTGGTAGTCGACGATCCCATAGTATCCCGTCGAACCAAGAATCTCGAATTCCGGCGGCACGGCCAGGTATACGGTCCAGTCGATCAGCTTGCGTTTCGGAAGACCGTCGGCGATGACGGTCAGGTGCTGGTTGCTGTTGCGGGCGATGTGAAGCGCAGGCTCAGGGGTTGGCCAGATCCGCGTCTTTTCCCAGAGCAACGTATGGCGGAGAAGGACGGCTTTCCCGGGGCGCCCAATGACGTCGCCCAACTTCGGATGCTCGCCGACTTTTGCCGCCGTTTCCCAAGTGCTGTCGTCCGTCGTGGGTGATGTCGCGTCGGTCTTATCGCCGGAACTGATTTTCCAGTTCACCGATCGCGGTTCGAGACCGGGTGCTTCGATGTTCACTGCCGCAGTTCCGTTCCGCAATCGGAGCGCGAAAACGTTGGCGCCCTTCTGAAGCGGTGCCTTAATCTCGACCGCTTCCGCTTGCTGTCCACGATCCAACAGTTCGTCGTTCAGCACCAGTTCGAACGGCCCGTCGCAGGCCAGCGTCACCGTCGCGACAGTAGACTTTACCGTGCGCGAAAGCACGGGTGTGAGATACAGCGGCTGCAGCGTTGCCGCGTCAAGGATGGCGTGCGCGACCTGCAACTCCGCTTCCTCGTCGACCTCCAACGACGCGACCGCCTTCGTGGGAGCATCCTGCGCTTCGGTGAATTGGTACGAGTGAGCCGTGCCTGTGGATGTCCCGACACTCGACACAACGTACACGCTCGCGGGCTGCCCTGCGCGGGGCGTGGTGGTTGCGACCACGGGGTTCTTGCCGAGTTGGAGCGATGCCGGCGCGTCCAGTGCCACGCCCAACGCTGGCCCCGCAAACACCAGAGCGCCGGGCGATCGCGGGTCGTGGAAGCCTCGATTTGACGTATTCCACGAGGTGTTCTCCTTTCTCGCTCGCGCGATGTGCCCCAGACACGCTTGCCATGCATCGCCGACCGCAGGCGACTTGGCCGCTAGGTCGGCAAACGGAATGGCCACCTCGACCCTCCAGACGCCGTCGTCGGTTGTTCCGGCCGCGTGCGCTGACGAGTTCCACCTGACGTCTCGCGACTCCCAGAAATCGGGAGCCGCACAGCGCGCGTCGGCGATAGTGCCAAGCGAGTTGATCGTGAACTCGAGCACCCGCTTCCCGGTGTTGGCCGGGTCGAGGAGCATAATCACCGAGTCATCATGGAAGACATCGCCGTCGCGATCGGTGACCTTCGCGGCAAACTCGTGCCGGCGCTGCTGGGCCACGCTTAGGATAGGCTCGTCGCAAACAAAGAGAGCGTAGAGGTTTCTGGCGTCGTAACACAGCCGCACCGTCGTGGCCGACTGCGCGGGGGCCAAGGAACGGACGCCAACGAATCCCGTGCAAGCCGCCGTGTTCTCCCAACAAGGATCGTCCGGGATTCCGTCGAGTTTCGGCGGACTCTCCGTACGCGAAACCAACGTCAGCGGATGCCGCGAGAACAGCTCGGGCGCCCGATCGAGCGTTGTATCATCAAGATCGTCCCGCGTGGCGATAACCACGGAGTCGATCGCCACCGTCTCGACCGCGCCTTTTGCTTGCCGGAAGTCGATGTCGAACTGATCGCCCACCTCGCCTGCATGAACCGCCGTAAACCGCACCCATTGCCAGTGCCTGCCTGGCTTCGGCCGTGCGCTGCCGAGGAACTGTGTATTGCCGCCTTGAGTCGTGATCAGCCGATACTCCTCGTCTCCCGATCCGGCCTTCACGCGCAAGTAAACCGTCACCGGTCGGCTGGTTCGCGGGAATGGCATTTGCACCAGGCGACAATACTGCCCGCTTCCGACGGATCGCCCGCCGGAGGCCGACTCGTCCTGCGCTACGTAGCTTCGCCGTAGCGTGAAGTCTTCCGCCTCAAGCCGCCAGGGTCCGACCTGCGCATCAACCACCTTCGGCGGATCAGCCAACGTCACCTGGATGTCATCCACCTCGAATGTCGCGCCTTGCTGGATATCCCTGCTGAGAAAGTGGATGCCAAGCGTTTTGTCCCTGATTATGAGCACCTTGCTCAGTTCGATAGCTTGCCACTGGTCCGTCAACGGCACCGTGTGGGGCGAGTAGAGCCAGCCGTTAGCAGAAATGAGACACAGCCAGATCTGACCCGTGCCGCGCACTTTTGCGGTGACAGTCGCCAGCCGGCCACCGCTCAGTGCGGTAGCCGTCACGTTGACGCCTTCTAGCTTCCGCTTACCTGGCAACGTGGCGCGAAGGAACTGCTTGCCGTCTGCACGAACGTCGGAGGCAATTTCAAGCTCGGCACGCGCATCATTCCTATGATACGGCTTTGCGTTTCCCAGTCCGTTCTCGAAGCTCTCAGTCCATTGCTGGCTCCACGCGGAAGAGGCGCACGCTAGAACGACGAAGCACGCAACAATCCATCTCACCAGCTCGAGCATGTTGTCTCTCCTGAAGTCAATCGAGCAATTCGCAAAAAAGAGGGGCGTTCCTCACTAATGATGACATTGATTTGAACAGGAGGAAACAGAGGCAAGGGAGGATTTTGAGCGAACGACAGGTGAGGCAACTCTGATTCCCACGCTGCGCCTGCTACAATGCTCGCAAAAGAAGTAGAACGTCAGGAAACCTCCCAAGTCGTCTGAGTCTTCACATGCCGCCGCGAAAACGGGATGAAATTGCTCGCGAACTGACCACGCTCGGGTTGCGCCGTGGCGATTGTGTGATGATGCATAGCTCGCTCAGCGCACTTGGGCCGGTGGACGGTGGGGCGGAAACGGTGGTGGACGCGATTGGCGATGCGATCGGATCGGCCGGCACGCTGATCGTCCCCGCCTTTCGCGACAACTTGTGGGATAAGCCCGAAGAGTTCACCAACAGCGATTGCGATTGCAGCAGCGCCGACGGTTTGTGCCACAGCCAACAACCGGGCTTTCAAGGCGTAATCGCCGAGACGGTTCGCCGGCGACCGGGAAGCTTGCGAGGTTGCCATCCGACGCATTCGTGGGTCGCACTGGGGCCTGCTGCCAGAGATGTGTTGATCGGGCATCGCCAGTCGCCGACGATGTGTGGACCCGGCAATCCCTTTGAAGAACTTGTCCGACGTGATGGCTGCCTGTTGCTGCTGGGAGTCGGCGTGAACTCCGTGACGTTGTGGCATTACTACGAAGAGAAGCTTCGAGTGCCGTACCTGGGACATTATTGGGCGGCCGAGCGCCATCACAACCACTGCGTGCCCGGCCGTCGGATCTACTATCAGTTTCCGGGGATCATGCAGGATGTCTGCCGGTCGGCGGGGATCTTGCACGCCGGTCGGGTTGGCAAGAGCACGTCCGGACTGATGCGGGCCGCTGACTTCGAGCAGTTCCTAGCGACCGTGATGGCGGACGATCCGTTTTGTCTGGTATTGCGACCTCCGGAACGCGATTGCGGCGATCTGACCATCGACGCGTTGCGAAAAGCTGCTCGCATGCTGGAAGCCTGGGGTCGCGGACCACGCCGTCCGGATTCGCCCTTCGACGTACCCCTGCGGAGAATCGAACCACCGGCAGATGGCGACGTAGTGCGCGAGGATTGCCCCGCCTTCGCTGGCTACCACGATGCACATGGACAAGACCTGCCGCTTTGTCGAGCGAACGATCGACACCCGGACTACTTCCGCCTGGGCGGCATCTTCAATCAATGCGGTCTGACGACTTGCACGGATTGCTCATGGCATCAGTCATTTCCGGAAGCGTAGGACCATGAATACAATTGCCACTCGATATCTGACGGCGAACCGATTGATGATTGACTACAGTTTACTGACCACTACCGAATTGTGTAGAGCTGCCAGCGAGACAGCGTCGCATCAAGGACACAGAAGGCGAGCGTACATGTCAGCGGGGCTGATCATTCTCTTGTTGATCATTGGCGAAAACTCGATGGGAGAGTTGGAGCCTCCGTCTCGGGTAGCAGTGCCGCTGGACCCTGCGGGGACCTGGGTGGAAACGCCGTGGGGAGAACCCGTCATTGACCGCGGCGAGGCGGGCGAGTGGGACCACTACGCTGTGGACAATCCCTACGTTCATCCCGAGGGCGGTAAGTTCTATTGCTTCTTCGAGGCACAGGACAAACCGTTCAGCCAGGGCGGCCATGAGGCATTCGGGTTGGCGGTGTCCAGCGACGGCCGCCGCTGGGAGAAGCTGGCCGACAACCCCATCCTCAACGTCGGCGAGGCCGAGGCATGGGACAGCGTGGTGGCCAAGCTGCCGGCTGGCGTGATTAAGCGTAACGGGCTATATCACCTGTTCTACTCGGGCCTGGACAAGAGCACGAAACAAATCGGCTTGGCCACGGCCCGCAGACTGACCGGGCCCTGGACCAAGGCGGCCGACAATCCCGTCTTGGAAAGCCGGTCCGGCCAGTGGGACGCCTTCCTCTCGACTTACCCTGCCCCGGTGTTTGAAATCGAGGGTAACTACTACCTTCTGTTCCGCGGCATGGAGACACGCTACCGGCGACAGGGCGCTGGCCTGGCGATGAGCACCGACCTGCGTCATTGGCGTCGATTCATGGATAGGCCAGTCATTCCTGTGGCGGAGGAAATGGCCTCGTTGGCACTCACCACTGTGGGCGGACGATATGTCGGCATCTCGCAGCCGACAGACCTGCGCGGGCGCCGTTACTGGTTCTCCGTCGATCTGAAGGAATGGCAAAAAGGACCAGCCGTCAACTTCCGCGCATCGGTCCAGGCCGAGACACTCTCAAACCCGTTCCTGGCCAACGGACGCTGGACTGTGCTTTACGAGCAGAAGGACCGGATCTACCGCGCTGTGCTGCAACCGCCCCAATAGGCATCGTTGTCAGGTTGTAGCGGAAGTCGCAAGACTTCAGAGATGCCACAGGAATCGCCCGAATTCTTGCGAATCCGGCTACTACGAAAACACTTCTCAGCGTTGTCGAACAGGGCGGACTACCATCTGCGATATCCGGGAAACGACGGTGCATACTTTTCGTGGGTTTCAATCGCTTCCCGCTCGTCGACCGGGACGATCCGAGAAGAGCGATGAGGCAGATGCACGACTTCGTATGCCAGCCACGCAAGCCATTTGTCTCGGCTCTGGGCACGCATTTGTTCGAGTGCGTTTCGACCTGCACTATGGTATTGGAGCATGGCGTTGCCAACGACGCGCCACCCAAATGCTGCATCGGGGCGGTGGCATCCATCGCCATATTCTCGGAAGCCCTCGGTCAGCGTACTCAGCGCTTTGTCGCGAAGCGAGGAAGGGAGCACGCCGTACATGTGGCCTAATCCCCAGGCTGCATGAAGTTGGACCATGACTGAGAGGTCCTCGTCGGCTATGGTCATCAGATCGTCCGCAAGCTGCTCTTGTCTCGCCGCCGCGAGTTGCAGCCGGAGGCTGACTAGGCCGTCAACGGCGTAGTACCGAACTCGTTCATCCTCTTGGCGGTTCAGCATGGCAGTACGCAGCGGCGTGTACGCCTGATCCAGAAGCCCCGCCTTACCCAACGCGTAGAGGGCGCGCACGCTAACCTCCCGCACAGCATATACAGGGCTTTCCATCCCTCTCAAGAGACAAGACAGCGATCTTTCTTTCATCGCGCCCAGAGCTTCGACACAAGCCAACTTCATCTGGAAATAGCCATCGCGTTCGAGAGCAGACAAAATGCGCGCGGGGCTGTTCGCGCCGTCCACCTTGGCCAGCGCTCCCGCAGCCGCGATGCGAACGCTGGACTCCGCGTCAAACATGCCTTCCTCCAAAACCGACACGTGATCGGTCGCTTCGAGCGCAGCCAGGGCGTACATGACTCGCCTTCTTACAAGGACATGGGGGTCCTTTGCCAGGGGCGCGACGACTGCCGCATCCGCCTCGAGCTTGCCTGTTTCTATGTCCGCAACGGTCTGCAAACGCAGACGCCAATCTGAACTCCTCAGCGTTTCAAGACTGGTCGGTTCAAGCGTGAAACGTTCGATGCCGTTGCGGGCCCAAGTGATCACGGCGATGGGCGTGACTCCTGCTGTCACGTAGGGTTCCCAACCGGTGTCAAAAGGACTCACGGCTCGCACGGTCAACTTGACCGGCTTCCCTCTGCATTCTCTCAGCAGAAGATCCAACGTTTCCCGCTGATTCGCGGTCTCTCCAAGCTGAACCCAAAGCTCGTCCACGATCCCTTCAGCCACCCATGTCCGCCAGTCCATGTGAATCAAGCCTGTTCCCGCGATCTTCTTTCCCCACCAGGGCTGGGCGTAGTCGGGTTCCTTCGCGTCGAGGATCATGGACAGCTTCTTGCCCTTTGCGGCGAGGGCCGTGTGCAATTCTCGCAGGAAATCGGTAACGAATCTCCCGCGGCATCGGTACCAATGGGTCTTCTGGGATGGGGTAAGCTTGTCCTTGCGGAGATCGACGGTCGGATACCGCTTGTTGAACTCGTCCACGATCGGTTGGTTGAAGCCGAATTCGTCCACGTAACGGATTCCGCAATTCTCGACGTACGTGTAAAAGTTGATGCCGTCGTAGCCATATCGTTCAAGGTTGTCGACATAGCGTTCGATCACCAGCTTGCGCGCCTCGGGGTAGCAGAACGAAATCGGCCCAGGACACCGACGCTCGCCCCAACGGTCCACTGGGCACCACTCGGGATGCTCGATCCGCAGTTCGTCTTCAAAGAGATAGGGACCCACAATGCCGATATCCGGCTGTACTCCGAACTCGAACAGTCCCGTGTAGAGGAACACCTCCATACCGTTTCTTTTGGCCGCTGCGACGGCGGCTTCGTTGATCTTGAGATCGTTGTAGAGGTGATGTTTCCAGGCCGTCCAGTCGTACTGCAGCGGCGTCTCTTTCCCAATCCTATAGTGTTTGTCCCACATCATCGTCTGGCCGCCGCGCCAGTAGAGCCGCTTGATCCGGTACGTTTTTGCCATCCATTCCAGCATCGCCTCGATAACAGCCGGGCTGTCCACCGGTTCCCGCTCGCGGACCCAAAGGTGGTCACCGGTGCCACAGAACACATGCAGGGGCATCACGCCTTGCTCTCCTGCATGCGTGTCCGGACACAAAAGCCCGGCCGCGATCACTGCGTGAACAACGGCCAAGCTGAACAGCCGACTTGTTGAGTTGAGCTTCATTTGGGCTCCTGTAGCCATTCAAGGTCGAGTCGTCCATCCGGGGGTACTCCACCAGCACGCCACGAAAACGCCTGGCCAGATCGCCATGGGCGGCTTCGAGCACCCTTGGCAAAACGGAGAATCACTCGCGTTGAAGGCATTGCGGACGCTGGCTGGATCGGTATCGTAGGATTTCGTCAACTTAACCGTCAAGTAACTCGGCCAGTTCGGTGCCGGGTTCGCCGGCTGCGGATCGAGGATCTGACAGATGAGAACCACTCTAGTGCCTGTCGTTTTGCTGACTTGTTTCGCGCCGGCAGCCTTGGGAGAAGATCCCGCTGTGTCGCGAGAAGAACAAGGGAACGCACAACGCTCGCATTCCGGGCTGCAGGACACCAATCCACTGCCCGCACTCACGCCACGAGACAAGACGGGGCAGCAGTTCGTGTTATACGCCGATTGTTGTTCCGGGGTTAAGGGAAGCGTCTATGGCGCCAACTTGCGCAAAGTCAACAGTGTTGTGGGGCGGCTTCGCCCGGCACCCGATTTCATCGCTTTTCCTGGCGATGCGGTGAGTGGGTTCACAACCGATTACGACGCGCTTCGTGGACAATGGGAGTATTGGTACGGGACGGAAATGAAATGGCTGCAAGAGACCAGGATTCCGCTTTATCAAGCCACCAGCAACCACAACACATACGCCCCGGGCAGTGAAGAGGTCTTTCGCCAAGTACACCGCCACCTTCCCCAGAATGGTCCGGCAGACCAGAAGGGGCTCGCGTACTACGTTCGACGCGGGAATCTGCTGTACGTTTCTACGCATCAGCCCGACCGGCGATGGCCCCAGGCTCCCCCGAGCTATCGGCCAGACATGGTGTTCGACGCCAACTGGCTTGATCGTGTGTTGACGGAACACAAGGATGCGAAGTTCAAGTTTGTTGCGGGACACTATCCGGTCTTTCCGGTCAATGGCTACGAGGAGAGTCCACTCTGGTGCTTCAAGCCGCAGGAACGAGCGCCTTTCTGGAACGTGCTTGTCAGACACAAGGTGAACGCCTATTTGGCCAGCCACATCATTGCGTTTGACGTGCAGATTCATGAAGGCGTGCCGCAAATCGTATCGGGCGGAGCTGGCACCGCGTACGGTCCGGGTGGGGCGATGCCGGGGCTGACCGAGTACCTGCACGCCGTCCAATTGGCCATCGACGATCAGGCACTGCGCTACCAGGTGCTGGACGTCACGGGAACGGTACGCGAGCAGCTCAGTTGGCCTTTCTCGCTTCCCCTTTCCAGCAAGTGGCATCCGATGACGGCGCGAGACACGACGAGCCACCTCCAATCCGATGGACAGGCTCGCGAAGTTGTTGCCTGGCGATTTCGGGGAATACTAGGGAAAGTGGCTCATGACGCAGTCGCTCAGACGCTGCTGTGTGGATGGCGGCCGGAACAAGAGGCCACGGATGTCTGGGTCGGCTTCGACGGCAATCCCGCACGGTTGACCGTCCGCTTGCTCTCAGGATCCAAACTGGGTATCCAGACGTGGGAGGGCGCCAGTTTTGAGTCAGAAGCACGGTTCGATTTTCAGCTCGCGTTGCATCCAGGCATGGGCCCCGGAGGCATCCTGTATCGACGCGACGACTCCGCGCCGTGGTCATCGCTCAATTCGGCCTCGCCAAAAGGCACCGAGGACTTGGCATGGCCCAACACATGGTCGATTGGCATGAGATACGGCAACTCCTCGGACCAGCCATTCTTAGGCGAAGGGCTGCAAATCGTGCAGACCCACGTCGCGATGCAAGAAGTCTGGTGAGTGGACCCCGGAAATCGTGGCTGCGGGGGAGAGAATGTCAATGAATTACCACGCGATAGACACGAGGGAGGGGGGCAGCGTGTTATAATCTCGACACTGCGAACCTGGATCGATTTCAGGCTCGACCCAAATGGGAAACCAATGGCGGGTGTTGCGGCGATCGGTGTCGATGCGTCGATTTCGATTGTTGACAAAAAGCAAAAGTGATACGCACCCGAGCCGATATAATCAGTCGTTTGGTCCCTAGAACCTTCTCACCCACTAGTCATATGTCTCACTCCAAAGTGGCGGCCGCTCATGTGGCGCCGGTATTTCTTGACCTCAATGCGACGATCGAAAAAGTCTGCTCCATCGTCCGCGAAGCGGCAACGAACGGCGCGGGGCTCATCGCCTTTCCAGAGACCTTCGTGCCGGCGTTTCCAGTGTGGAGCGCCTTGCGATCGCCGATCTACAATCATGAACTGTTCCAGCGACTGCTTGCCAACTCGATGCGCGTTGATGGTGCCGAGATGTCGCGTGTCCGCGAAGCCGCGGCGAAGCATCAGATGATCGTGTCTTTGGGGTTCAACGAATCGTCGAACTACAGCGTCGGGACGCTCTACAACAGCAACGTCCTTATCGATCGAGATGGTTCGATTCTGAATCACCATCGTAAGATGGTGCCGACGTTTTACGAGAAGCTGACTTGGTCGCCGGGCGATGGTGCGGGGCTGCGAGTGTGCGACACGGACTGTGGCCGGATCGGCATGTTGATCTGCGGCGAGAACACGAACCCTCTGGCTCGCTACACGATGATGGCACAGGCCGAGCAGATTCACATCTCGACTTATCCTCCTGTTTGGCCGACCCATGGTCCGGAAGAAAGCCACAACTACGATCTTGCGCACGCGATTCGTTTGCGCGCGGGAGCGCACTCGTTCGAAGCCAAGGCGTTTAACATCGTCTCGTCGGGATACATGGACGACACGATGGTTCGAAACCTGTCACAACTGTCTGCGGACGCAGGCGAGATTCTTGCGGCCAGCCCGCGCAGCGTTTCGCTGATCACCGGCCCCAGCGGTGTGTCGATCGGCGACGAGTTATGCAACGACGAGGGAATTGTGTACGCCGAAATCGATCTGGCAGATTGTGTCGAACCGAAACAATTCCATGACGTCTCTGGCGGCTACAACCGATTCGACATCTTCCAACTCACGGTTAACCGAGCGGCCCAACGACCTGTTCGGTTTGATGATCCCGCGAACCCGGAGGATCCAATTGCTCGTGCAGATGGCATTCTCAGTCAAGAATCCGATCCGTCTGAATCGAGCGGTCATCCAGGTGAAAGATGATCTACACACCGCCTCCGCTATCCGCGGCCGATCACGGTAATGAACCACACAAGCCCAATGAATAGGGCTGCGATGCCACAGACAATCAGCAAGCCATATCCGGTGAACTTGTCCGGCTTCTCGATGACCCAATCGCTGTTGGGGAACAAGTGCCGGCTTCGCATCTCGTCGAATCTTTCGATGTTATGAGCGAGTTTCTCCCGGTCCTCAGTTTGCGACTTGGACGTGACCGGTGTGAGCATTCTGGCGAAGAATCGGTTCAGTTGCTGTTTGGACTGCGGCCGTGTCATCCTGCTTACCGCGTACATCACTACGAAGGGAAATACGATCGAGAAGACGACGTCAAGTGTATTCAAGGCTGCCACGGAGAATTGTCCTACCGGGACACCCATCATAGAAAACAGCACGATTCCGATGCGCAAGAACCCTGCTCCGCTCGCTCGCCCCTTTTCGTCGATTTGGAGTGCTGTGAAATACACCGGCACCGACGGTCCTTCTTCGGTGAACGAAAACGTCTCGCCGACACGGGATGCCAGACCGCGCTGGACGTCGTAAGGAGTTGCGACTTGGCTTCGGTAAGTAACCTGCGCCTTGCGAGTTTCGACAAGGTATCGAGGATCGGTTGCCAGCGACGTGTAACACACCAGTTTCGGAACAACAAACAGAACAATTGCACTGAGAACCACCGTGGCCATGGCTGCTTTGGCATTGGCACGCCGCCAGAACATACCCAACCACACCACCGGCCCGAACACCAACTGCAGCGAGAGCGTCAATTTGAACTGCTCCAGCACGTCTCGCATGTTCAACGCGATACAAGCTGCCAGGAGAATGACTATGGCGGACACAACACGGCCGACACGGACATAGTGACGATCAGAGCGGGCCGGGGCCAGGAACGGTTTGTAGATGTTCTGTGTCACGGTCGCACCGGCAGCGACCATCATGGTGTCGGCGGTGGACATCAGCGCGCCCAGTAGTCCGGCAATGACCAACCCGATCAGACCCAAACCGAGCGGGGCCAAGATCCGCATGGTCATGACGCCATACACTTGATTCTTGGCCACTTCGGATTGATGCAACAGAACGATGGCCAACAGCCCGACGATCGCCCAAGCCAGCGTGCAGAAGCGTTTGACGAACAGTCCCACGACGACCCCGATTTGCGCCGACCGCTCGTCCTTGGCGGCGTTGACCAGCATATTGCCGGGCGTGGCGGACAATCCGGCCAAGGCCAGGAACACTAGCGCGATGACGGAGTACCATGTATAGGCACTAGCCTGAGCCGATCCGAACATGTCCCACAGGTGATCGGGAATCGATTGGCGTATGCCGGCCATCCCGGAACATTGGACGTAGGCCAGCGGGATCAGCACGACGGACAAGAAGATCATGAACAACGATTGGATGAAGTCGGTAATGATCGCTGCGGTCAGTCCCCCGCAAACGCCGTAGACCAACGTCAGTGTGACGGTGACGCACAGGACCAGAAGGAACAAGCTATGGCTGTCGACGCCTTGAAACGAATCGTGCAGCGAGAGGATTCCCACGATGCTGTCACCCATCGCGGTCAGTCCGACCGAAATCAGCACGGAAAAGTAGACGGCCGCGAAAACGCTGAACATGGTGGCCAGCGTCCGGGACTCGTAGCGGTCTTCGAAGAAGTCGGCGTCGGTCACATACCGGAGGCGCCGAAACCATAAGGCCCTCATCCAGGTGTACGGCGTGAGGATGATCCAGAACAGATTGATCCAGATTCCGGAAAATCCGCTGCGAAACGTCTGATCGGCCACCAAGATGGGGCCGTCGCTGCTGACTGTGGCGCCGAAGTTGGTGAACGCCATGAAGAACTTGCCGAAACGGCGGCCGCCGATGAAGTAGTCCTCGGCGTTACGCACTCTCCGCATGCTCCAGATGCCGGCAAGCACCACCACGGCGAAGTACGTCGCCAGCACCACGATGTCTAACGGATCGAGAGCAAAGGCCAGGACGATCATGTTGCTTAGCGAAGCTGTTTCCATTCGTCGACCATGGCGCGGAAGTTGTTCCAAGGCATGATGCTGTGCACGCTGGGGCTGGGTGTGATGATCAGCCCTTGTTTGCCAAACACGTCGAAGAGTTCTCGCGTTGCCTTGCGGGGCACGTCGCTGTCGTCGGCCCACATGTGGTAGACGCTGCTGGGCCCCATCCAGAGACTCTTGGAGCGTGTCGCGAAATCTGGCGGCGGGTCGACTTCAGCCGTACGATGGCCTTCCAAGGCCGTCGAAAAAGCCGGATCGACGGCCTTGGAAGGCCATCGTACACAGTTTCGGGACGCGCTCTTCGGACCGGCCAGCTTGTCGCGAATCTGTGACAGGTCCACGCCCTCCGCGGCCATGTCGATGTGCAACAGACAATCGAAGTCCAGCCGGGCAAGATAGTCGAGCATCGGCATCACACCCGTGTTGACCGTGTAACCGATCAGTTTGCCTGCTGCGTGAACTGCGTCAATCTCTTCGCGCAGCAAAGGGCCGAGAAACTCTTCCAGCATAGCGGGGCTGTAGTAATCACACGTTTCGTAGAAACCATTGCGCCGAACGATATCCGCACCCACATCGCAAGCAATCTCCATGTGCCGCAGATTCATGCGATGCTCCAACTCCAGATAGCCCTTGATCAAATCGGGCTGCTCCATCATCAACAGGCACAACTGCTCCGATCCGCAGAGCTGCATCGCTCCGGTAAGCCCCATTCCGATGTGGGCGATGGTAGCCAGTTGTAGTTCTTGGGCGATCGCCTGGTACTTGCCACACTCGAAACGGACGCGGTCCAGTTCCTCCTTGCCGTCGAGCGGCCGAAGGGTGTGGCGAAGACACTCCAGGTCCGCTTCCGACTCCAACCACGGCGTGGTGAAGTGCCCGATGGTGAAATCGCTGAAGAATGGGACATCGAACCCGTGAGGCCATTGCGCGTCGTACTTGACCGCCGCATGCAGTTCCCCAGCGGGTGTTGTCCACACCTTGTGAATCTCATCCTTCTCCGCCCAGACCTTCGACGACACGCGCGGATCGGGCCTGTAGTACAGCGACATGAAGAAATTGGGCTGGTAGTCGCCGATAGGCAGCGCCACGGCCGGCTCCACGCCAAGCTCTTGTGAACAGTAACGGGCCATCTCCTCTTCCGACGGCCCAAAGGGAAACTCCCACCGACGCCCGAACCGCTGCGCCGCCGTCAGGGGATTGAAAAACGGGGCGCAAGGAACATAGTCCACCGGCTTGCGGGCGATCGCGGCCAATAGCCTCGCGCGGTGAGTCATCTCTGGCTTCAAGGTCTTTCGTCCTGTTCTTGCGTCACGAGGATGGTCGATTCTCCGTACCACAGCCCGGATCATGTCGTACTGCAAGCTGCCAGCGTGCAGGGGCCTGCTGCGAAAGCACGCTGGCAGCGTGCAGTACGTTCTAGCTCAAAACACGTTCCCTGTGTCGTCGGCTGCTTGTTCAGCCAAGCGGTTTCTGTTCTCGTAGACCTTCTCGAACGCGACGACAATATCTTCCATGTCGTGCTTGGGCCCCAGCAGCAATCGCTGCTCCAGCCAAACACCTTGTACGGAAGAGATCGTCTCGCAGTTCGGACAGGATGTATTTCGATAGTCCAACTCGGGGCCGGTGTCGCGACAGCCGGTGTAGGGTCCGAACGCTTGATTCTCGAACATCGGTTGCCGGTAAAGCGGCACCACGTAGCCGGCGACACACGGAATTCCCTCGGCCTGAAGCGCATCGAGGAGCACTTCTCGTGACACTTCGATCGTGTTCGGGTCCAACCGCAGCGCGAAGAGATGGTAGCCGTGTCGCGTGCAGTCGGCATTTCGTGACTGCGGGAAGATGCCGGGGATTCGCGCCAAGTGTTCGGCCAAGTACTTGCCATTCCGCTCGCGAGTTTCGGCCTGCTGCTCAAAACGGTCCCACTGCGAGTTTAGTACGGCGCCCTGAAACTCGCCGAGCCGGTAATTGCCGCCGATCATGAAATGTTCGTACCACGCGCGCCCGGGCATCCGGCCGCAGTTGTGAATCGACCACAGGCGCGCGGCCAGATGGTCGTCGTTCGTGAGGACGATGCCTCCCTCGCCGCTGGTGAGATTCTTGCTCGACTGAAAGGAAAATACGCCCATATGGCCGATGGCGCCCACGCGCCGCCCTTTGTACTCGGCTCCATGGGCGTGACATGCGTCTTCGATCACCGCCAGATCGTGGCGCTGGGCGATTTTTGAAATCGTTTCCATGTCGCACGGCAGTCCGGCCAAGTGCACGGGAATGATCGCTCGGGTCCGCGGCGTGATTGCTGCCTCGACAGCGCGTGGGTCGAGGTTGAAAGTCTCCAACTCGATGTCAGCGAATACCGGTGTGGCATTGGCCTCGATCACGGCCGACGCCGTGGCGACGAAGGTATAGGGCGGCACGATCACTTCGTCACCGGCCCGGATCCCCGCCGCCACCAGAGCCAACCGCAATGCCGCTGTGCCGTTGACTACGGCAATAGCATGTTTGGCCTGATGGTATTCAGCAAACCGTCGTTCAAACTGTTTCACCTCTTCGCCGTCCAGTTTGCCCCACGCACCGCTGCGCAGCGCACCGATCAACCGCCGTTCTTCCTGTTCGCCGAAAATCGGCCATGAGGGAAACGGCTCAGTCCGTACGGGCGATCCGCCGTGTATTGCCAAAGTCACTGTCATCTCCGATTGCTCTCCTCGTGTCGCCTATTCTGGATAGGGTTCTTTCACATCCAATAATACTCGCATCGCCGACATCAGTACGTCTTCCACTTCGGGAGCGACCAAGGACATGCCTACCTCATAGCCGCCTTGCGAGTAGGCGATCTTCGTGCCAACGTCCAATGAGCCCAAGTCACCGTAGGCAGACATGCAGACAAAATCGTCGAGACGCATCTTCTGGGCGGCCAACTGGTATTCCACAAACAACTCGCCGGGCATGTGCAGCACGTAAGCCGGGCCGATCCGCAGACAAGACGGCTCGACCTTGTGCCCCGCCTTGGCGCGGCGGATCCACGACACCTTCACGGCAGCAAGAACGCGCGAGATCAGCGTGGCGTGGGGATTCTCCAGCGTCCCGAGAATCCCTTTCTCGTCGAGAAGTGAACGACTCACAGGTAGGCTAACCGGCGCGACGCGCCAGTCGACATCGGCCGCCGTGATGGGCACTTTCTTCTGCGTCTCCCAGGCCAGCTTCATACCCCGCTCAAGTCTCGCGGCGAGGACGGGCCGCATCTTCATTGACCCGTCATTGTACTTGCCGCACGTGATGTTGCCGCCCGCACCGCTGAAGTATATCTGTGCCACGCCGGGCAACGCGGTCTCCCGGCCCGCGCGAGCCATGCCGACAAAATCGGCACTGACGTCACCACGACCATAGTAACTGCACGGGTGGCAGGCATAATAGCTCATCGCAACCAATGGCTCTTCGCCATCCCAGAGGCTCACCAATCGGACGTGTGGATCAATGAGACCCTCGGGCGCGGCGCTGCCCTGCTCGTTGCGGGGACCGGTGCCTTTGCTGCTGCGGATGAATGCCAACTTGCCATCGGGTGTGAGCACGCGACGCGTGGATGCAACCTTTTCCACTCTGCCCAGGCCGTAGCCCAAGTGCGTCACTTGGCGTGGCTTCCCGGCAGCCTTGCCAGCCGCCTCGGCCACCCGTTCCATTGCTTTCTTTGCGGAGGCTACGTGGAACATCTTCCCGCTCAGACCGTGGGCTGCCAAGATCTCCTCGACCGAATCGCCAACCCCCACCGCGTCGTGGTTGTGAACAGTGTGGGCGGCAACTCGATCGGCAGACGTGCCAACCGCTCTTGCCAACGCCTTTCGCCATGCATCGTGCGTTTCGTTCAACAAGAAACGCCAATCCACCGCGCAAAGAACGATGGGCAGTCCGTGGCCGAACAGGACCATTCCCCGCGCGCTAAGGCGATCGACGATTTTCCTGGCCAGCGGCCGATTACCCAAACTCAACGGGCTGCCCAGCGGCGGCGTCACGTCGGCTTGAAACGTGGCTACCCGCAGGGGAGCTTTCCTGACCCGAGCATGGGCGGCCGCCAAGGGGCCTCCTAGCAGAACGGACGTAAGAAAGGTGCGACGTCGCATGGGAGTTTTCTCCTTTTTATGGTCTACGCTGACTCGACCGACACCCAGTGCGGGGTCGACCAGGCAAGATGACCGCACGCCGCCTTGACGTTGCCCGGATATTGGGGCGATTTGCCTTCCTGGGCAATGCGCCAGTAGTACCAATGCGCCCCTTGGGTAAGTTCTCGGTCACGGTAGTTGACGGACAGCGTTCTGGCGCCGTCTCCCATGAACCTCTTCACTTCGTCTCCGTCGCGGATGAGTATGGCCTCGACGATCGGCGTCGTCCCGATGGCGGAGAGCGTGATTTCGACTTCGCCGTCGGCGGTCACCACCTCCTTCCCCATGATCGTCCCATTGGCTCGCGAGTCGACGACGATCCGCGAGCCGTTGGTGGCATAGACGCGCCGGTTGCGCAGGGCGTCGAAGATCGCCTCGGCGGTCAGCTTCTCAGCATAGATGCCGGTGAGCCCGCCGGAGAGTCCCGGATTGCCGCGGTGGCAATCGCCGTTGCCGATCAGTCCGATGCGACGCCCCGAATTGAACGCTTGATGAATCCGCGCGGGATCATCGACGTAGATGCCCCAGCACGACGTGACTTCGACATTGGCCTCCACCGGATGACCCGCAAGTTCCCAGATCCCGTGATGGGGGTGAGCCAAGCCGCCTGCGGCTGCCACAACTTTGTTGAGCTTGCCGATGTCGTTTTCCACTTCAGGGAATCGTAACAGTGGCCCGCCGGACGGCGGATAGATCACCGAGCGATGATTCGGATACGACATCCCCGTCAGCGTCTTCGCCCAGTCCTTCTTTCTCATTCCATAGTATTTCGGGTCCCAATTCCGCGCATCGGCACGGTCGACGTTGGGCGAATAGGGCAAGCGGGAGGTCCACTCGAAACCCGGCAGCACCACGAATTCGCCTTCGCTGGTGAAATGGTTGGCGAGATACTGTCCTAACGAGTAATCCGCCTCGGTTAGGTAGATATTGTAGATCGCGTCGTTCTCGGTCACCGCGACCACATCGAGCCCCGCGCGGTCGCGAGCGTAGTGCAGCAACTCATCGGGCTCCCCGACGGCGCCTGAAGCATCAACGTTGCTGTGACAGTGCAAATCGGCCCAATAGAGCTGGAAAACCTTGTTACCCTCGCGAATTTCGTGCCGCGGTGTGCTCGACGTGTGTCGTGGCAGCTTCACCGGTCGCCAACCGGTCCACCGCTCCTGGGCAACCTCGCTGCAGACACTCAGGTCGCCGATCAGTCGATGGTAGATTCGGCGAAAATTGCGAGGCAGCTCGGAAGCCACGAACGAGAACTTGCCCTCAACCGCCCGCGGCTCTTCTGCCAAGTGGTAATCCAGTAGACCGTGGTGCAAGACCACCGGCTTCTGCCATCGGCTTTCCTGGTAACGGCGTCCGATCAGTTCGCCAACGGCGTTGGGCGTGCGAGCCTTCTCGTCCGATCGGCGTTCCCAGAGCAGCCACACTGCCTCGCCGTCTTCCAACAGCATCGGATTCCTGCGCCGACCCATGTATCCCCATTGCGGAATCGGTTCGGGTTCGATTCGTGCCATCAGCCCGCGCGCCATCGTGGCGACAGCGGAATCGCCGTCATTGTCGCAGATGACTCGCCAACTTTCCTCGCCGCGGATGGCCATCTGGACCGTGTGCCGTTGGCTGATGATGCCCCCCGCGCTGATCACGTCGGCCAACCGAAGCCAGGCGACGCAGAGACTTTGTTTTGCGGCCAGTACCGTCGGCGTCAGACAGTTCTCGCCGACAGGCGAAATCCGCTCGACCGGCCCGCGCTCCGGCAAAACCGGCCTTCCCCAGATGCCGTAGCTGCCGTCTTGGTAGGCATCCCAAACGATCCAGACGCCGCCCCGCGCATCGGACGCCGGCAACGACCGAAACGAGTCCTGTGAATCCGGAGAGACTGCAAAAGGCTCTTTCCACGTGCCGTGCTCCAGCACTCGGCACCAGATCCGAAGTTGCCCTTCACTGCATCCGCACCAGGACAGGATCAGCCGGTCGTCATCGACCCTCGCGCAGCCGGGCATCAACGCATCGCCGTTGATATCCGACAGCGTGGCGATGGGCTGCCGCGTGCCTCGGCCGACGCGTCGGCCGAGG
>JADHUC010000209.1 GCA_016784735.1 Pirellulaceae bacterium
TCCCGCTCCGGCTTGCCGTCCCGCCCGTGTGGCGTCGAGGCCATCTCGACTCGGAAGGGGTTCGCACTGTCGATGTAGACGTCGTCGACGAACATTGCTTCGTCGATCGCACCGAAGTAGACCGAATCGTTGTGCTTTGTCCACTCGGGTCGCCAGACGTCGGAACCCTTGATAATTACGCGGCCGAGTTTTTCGCCACGGTACGTGATCGGCTTGCCCGGTTCGCCTCCGCGCGGTGGAGTCACCCGCTCGCGATAGACCCCGGCTCGCACCAAGACCGTATCGCCCGGTTTGGCGCACTCTGCCGCTCGCCCGATCGTTCGGAACGGTGCCGACGCGTCACCTATGGCACCGTCGTCCCCCGCCGGCGAAACCACAAAGATGGCGGCGCGCGATTCGTGTGCAGACAAAACGAAAGGAAGCGTCAGAATTACAGTACATATTGCGAGTCGCATGGTCGTTCGGCGTCTCCATCGCAGAGAATCTCTGACAAACGTGCAAACAGGTTATACTCAGCACGGTCTGGAATTGCGGTTTTCCCGTGGGGTAGGTTTGTAACCAGCCTGGGTTTGCGTTGATCGGCAGGTTGGAAACCTGCCCCACGAAGGTATATGCAGTGCTATGTGAACTCCAACGCAGAAGCCAACCGTTTTGACGTGACAACACGTCATCGCAGCTTCAACGCCCAATCCGTTTCCGCCTTCGTGGTTTCACCGGGGAACAACGGTAGCTGAATCGTGCCGTCCTCGGCAGCGACAAGCGTCTTGATATTCTTGTCCAGCCAGCGACCCGTGCGCGGATCGAACCACCGGGCCTGGTATTTCCGGTCGGCGGGCATGCCGGACAACGTGGCCCGAGGACAACCCTGCTCGAAGTACATGAGCAGCAGGTCACGATGCCGGGTGCCGGCGCAATAGGCCCAGCCGTCAAGCGACTTGACGTCGCCCGTGCGATTCGGGCTCACACATTCAGGCATGGGAACCAAGTCTTGATACTCCCGCCCTTCCGACATGATGAACGTGGCCAGATGTCGCATCTGGTCGGCCGACGGCCATTGGATGACCTCCCAGATCGGATAGTCGGAGGCGGCCTCGACCTCGCCGCTCCACAGACCGCCTTTCCAACCGCCGGCTCCGTAGATATGGCCGCCCAATCCCCCGGACAGGACGCTGCCGTACATGGCCGAGCGGCAGTAGCGGGCGGCCTTGTCCGATCCCGGCTCCGCGTCCTCCATGCCGTCGTAGTACGGCTCGCCGTTGATGCCCGGTGTCGGCGGCTTCGCTCGATAGATCTCGGTCAGATAGGCGTACACGTCGTGCGTCCGGCGATTGCCGATCTGATGAAAATCAAGCCAACGGGCCTGATCGACGTGGCCCCAGTTTTGTAGCGAGGAAGGGTTCGAGTTCGTTCCGGCCAAAGTTCCGAACGGAGGTCGGCCGAAGCGGTCAATGACTAGGTTGGCTGCCTCGTTCCAGGCTTCCGTGGCGATACTCTGGTGCGGTGTGTCGAAATGGATCGGGCTGAACAAGCAGGAATTTGCCTGGTATCGGCTCCAGACATATTGGATGTACCGTGTATACGAGTCGGGCCACGAATGGTACTTTCTCCAGACCTGCCCAATGTCGCGCCGGGCGACTTCGATGAAGGGGATCATTCCCTGGTCGTTCAGGTAGTCGATCTTCTTGTCCATCGAATGAAAATACTCAGGGTTGATACGATCCAGGTTGGGAAGGTACTTCTCGTAACCCGGAACAAGACCGGGGAACTCGAACGCCCGTTGCCCCGCCTCGTTGCTCATCTCTTTCGCACTTTTGGTTCCGGCTTGTGGCCACGCCGATCGCAGGACCATTCCGTCGGACGTCTTCCACTTGGCCGGCTTGCCGTCGTTGGCCCAATTCGGAAACGCGGCGATCATGGCGATGCAGTTGAACTGCTGCCGTCGGCGGTAGCGAACGTAGTCCTTGAACCCCGACTCCGGCCCCAAAGGGCGTATGCGTTCGTCGTCGTACCAGCGGAAGCGGAACGTCGGCACGGCCCACCAAGTATCGCCGAGCAAGAAGAACGGAGTCCCGTCGGCATACTCGAACGCATGCCCGTTGGCACTGGCCTTTACCATGCCGCGCCGGCACGGGTTTTGGGCCAATTCCGCCTCCGTCCAATGGGCGGCAGTGAATTCGCCTTGGTGGCCCTGCAATCCTGGATCGGCAACGCTAGCCCCACTTTTCCACGCCCACCGGCCTGGCGTCGTCGCCAACACACGGACGCGAAAGGTGCTGCCGCCGTCCCAGAAACCGTAACACCGCTTCGCGAACCCCGGCCCGTTGAGGTCTACCCAGACTTCGACGTCTGTGTAAGGGTTTTCGTATGAACGCCGGCTCTCCAGCGTAATCTCGACCTTCTCCCACAAGTGCCGCGTTTCGGCCTCGGCCGGAACGCCTTGAGAGACGACGGCCAGTGCGATCAGTGCGATCAGCGTTGTTTCTCGTTTCATCTTCATTCGAATCGCTGTCTTGTTCCCGTCCGCTTGTGCACGGATGTCCGATTTGGTTTGCTCCATGGTCACATGGATTCTCCTTGAATTAGTCTGTCGGCTTTAGTCGGGTCAAGATGCAATCCCCGTTGCCCCATCTGGGGCCGCCTCCGCCGGCAAACGTGCCTTGGTACGCGTTCTTGGCGGGCCAGCCGGGTCCGCTGACAGCGCCGGTCAGGTAGAGACTGCCGTCCTGTCCGAGATAGGCGGACCGACCAGTGTCGAAGGCTCCACCGCCCATGTAGGTCGAGTACAGCAGGCGACTGAAGTCCGCCGACAATCGCACGATCAGGGCGTCCTTCCCGCCAGCGTATTCTCGTTGGCAAGCATTGGATGTGACGGGGAAGTCATTCGAGTCCGTCTGACCGACGAAGAACACATTTCCCACCCGATCGACGTAGATACCATCGGCGCCCTCGCTGCCGCTACCGCCGATCAGTGTACTCCGCAGCAGTGCCCCAGTGGGCGAGAGCTTGACAATGGCAATGTCCGTCGGGCCGTCCCGCTTGCCGTCAAACGCGCCTGATGTCGTGGGAAAATCGGCCGATTTGGTGCACACCGATACGTAGGCGTTGCCGTCTGTATCAATGGCAAGCGTGTGCGTACTGACTGCCCAATCCACTCCAGAACCGCCCAAGTAGGTTCCGTATACGAGTCCCGATCCGTCAGCCTTGATCGCCGCGACATAGCCGTCGTCGCCTCCGTTATGCTTGCGGGCGAAAGCGCCGGGGGTGGTAGGCAGGTCCTTCGAGGTTGTGTTGAACACGATGTAGACGCGGTTCATTGTGTAGACTCGAATCGACGACTCCTGAGTGTCCTTGCCCGAGCCGCCCAACCACGTAGCCCACAGCACGCGCGAGCCGTCACTTTTGACCTTTACGATTCCGCAGTCCAGGTTCCCGGCGGGTTTCTCCTGGAAACGGCCCGAAAACGCATAGTTGAACCAATCCGGTTTCTGCACACCTTCAGACCTCGTGTTCCATCCGAGCGGAAGATAGACGTTGCCATCAGCGTCGATGTCCAAGTCGCGACATAGCTCGCCGACTCCCACAAAGCTGGACCAGATCAGTCGGTCGCCATCGGGCGACAGTTTGACGACGAAACCGTTTTGGGAGCCGTAGAAGCCGTTGTATCTGCTGCCTCCGTATTCCGTCTGAAACGCGCTATCGGTGACCGGGAAGCCCGGCCCGGCTCGCCCGGCCACGTAGACGTTTCCCTGGGCGTCCACCTCGACGGCATAGGCCCGATCGTAGTTCGGCCCGCCCAGGAGCGTCGACCAAATGAGTTTGCCTTCCGGATCGAACTTCGTGACGAATGCATCGCACTGACCGGCGGGGCCCATCTGTTTGCCGCCGGCGTTGAAGCTCTGATCGTAAGCTCCGGGCGTAGTCGGAAAATCGGTGGAAGCCGTGCCGCCAACCATATAGATGTTGCCCTGATGGTCGGCGAACACGTCGCGCGCGTGCTCCCAGTTGCCACCGCCGATGTATGTCGAGAAGACAACGTCGTACTGTTCCTTGTCTGCCCCGGCGGTGGCTGCAGACACTGCCACGCAGAGGAGGAACACTCCGATTCGTGCGGTGTAAGAAGAATGTGTCGCGTTCATTGTTTGTTCCACTGATCGAGATAGAACAACTTCCAGTAAGCACGCATACACTGCCAGCATCCTAAGCTGCTTTGCACGCCTTGACCAGTCATCACGGCAAATCGAAACTTAAGCGTGGTTTGGCGTTAGACAAGTGCTTCGATCCAACAAATGGTTGAAGGGGTTATTGTATGTGGAAACACATCATTCTCATCCTCAGTATAACTGTGCTCGAAACGAATCTACGTGCGGACGACGCCAACGAGGAGTTCCGCGGGGTCTGGGTGGCTCGCTTCGCCTGGGCCTCGGCCGACGGTGAACGGTGCAGAAACAACATCACAACAATCATGGACGCTGCGGCGGAGAACAACCTGAACGCGGTCGTCTTTCAGGTTCGAGGCGCCGCCGAGACGCTCTACCCGAGCGAATTGGAGCCGTGGTCGCCGATGGTAGGTGAAGACGGTCCTGGATTCGACACAGTCGAATTCGCCATCAAAGCAGCCCACCAGCGCGGTTTGCAGTTTCATGCCTATGTCAACCCAATGCCGCTGCGATCCGCGGGCCGCAAGAATCCACTCAAGGATAAACGACATCTCTGGTATGCACACGGCCCGGATTCTCCCGAGCCGTGGATCTGCGTCGATGAAGACGGGAACCCAGCGGCGGCGGAATACTACTACCTGTCGGCGGGCGTGCCGGGAGTCCACGTCTATCTCCGCAAGGTCATACTGGACTTGGTGCGCCGGTATGATGTCGACGGAGTCCACCTCGATCGGATCCGCTACCCTGGAAAGGAGTACAGCCATGACGCGATCAGTGAACGGCGATTCCGCGGCCAGGGCAATCCCGAGCAGTTAGACCGCGCAGATTGGCAACGCGAACAACTGAACAAACTGATCAACGATCTCGCGGCGGAGATCCGCGCCGTGAAACCGGACGTCGTCATGTCTTGCGCGGCGTGGGGGATTTACCGTCGCGATCATATCGACGGCTACCAGAACTTCAGTAGCGGCTACCACGACTACTGCCAGGACACGTGGAACTGGATCCGCATCGGGGCCATGGACCTGCTGATGCCGATGATCTATTGGGATCTTTCGGAACCCAAGCCAAACTACGACGATTTGCTCCACGACTTCATCCGTGGCGTGGGAAAGGATCACTTGGTAGGAGGGCAACGGGTATTCACTCCCGAGGAGAACGTTCGCCAGATCCAATTGACGCGCGACGCGGGCACAGTCGGCACAGTGCTCTGGTCATACCGCTTGGCACGGCGACAGGACTTGCTATCCCATCTGAAGAAGACTCTGTACGCGTCGAAAGCTTCCGTCCCGCAGATACCTCGCGCGGCTCACGCTACGCATGGCACGATCCTTGGAACCGCTCGCGACCGAGATGGCACACCGCTAGTCGACGCGTGGGTATCAATCGAGCCGGTTGACCCCACGGAGCCCAAAGACGGCGTTTTCACGCAAACGTGGCCAACCAGCGCGGACGGTCGATTCGCTTTTCTGAAGATTCCGCCGGTTCCCGTACGTATCACGGTCCGCTACCGGGACAAATCGGCCGCCGTGATGGGACCCGTCGCGATCAGGGTGCGAGAAGTGACCAGCGTGAACGCAGTCGTCGGAGGCGCTGAGGAGGCAGGCTCTTTTTCCATATCCATTGGCGGGGAAGAAGAGGTGAAGGCCAGGGAACGTTCGAGAAACAACGCTCGTAGCCGGAGTGGCAACACTTCGGGTGGAAGCGGAATATCCCGAAGTCTTGGGCTTGCCCGATCGTGCGGCCGTCGCCAATCAGGCGGCACGTCCTGATGGCGGTAGCGGGGCGGATCTGTTTATTAGCATCCATCACAATGCTGGTGGGCGCTCGGCGAACTACACGACGGTCTGGTTCCATGGCGAGGCGGATTGGTCCGAGCCCGATTTGGATGTGGCCCGCTACGTGGGGCACGCGCTGGGCGAAGCTCTGCGGACCGACGTGGGGCGCACGTCGCCGTTGATGAGCGACCAGCAAATGTACCCGGAAGGATTCGGCGTGTTGCGCCATTGCCAAGTGCCAGCAGTGTTGCTTGAGTGCTCGTTCTTCTCAAACCCGGAAGAAAACGAGCGACTGCGAGATGCGTTCTACAATCTGCGCGAAGCGTACGCTGTCTATCGAGGGCTCTGTCAATATGCCTACGGCGGCCGCCCGACCCAATCGCTTCCCAAGGTTTCTCTGGAGAACGGCGTCCTGCAAGTGACGACCGTCCTGGACGACGGACTGCCAGCAACATGGTGGGGCGGCGATCGCCAGCGCATTCTCTCTTCGACAATCAGCGTCTATGTAGACGATCACGCGATGGACGTCGACTACGATCCCACGGACAAGAAACTAGTTGCCAAGCTAGCAGAGTTTGCGGTACCCGAGGCGCGTACCGCCGCGTTGCGGATCCACTTCGCCAATTTCTTCAAGCATCACAATTGGCCGCAACGATTTGCGATACGTATCGACGAGACTGGAAACCGGGGCCATTGCTCCCCGCTCGCCGCTCGGCGGTACCAGCCTCCAGAGGATTAGCCTGCTGATCGGGTCCCTCGCCCCTTCGACAGCTACGCTTCCCACTTTGCTTCCGCCTTGTCTCGCATGACTCCCCAGAAGAAGCTTCCGCACCGAACCCAGCCTCGCCGTGTGCAGCCATCCGCGGTTCGGACCACGACGTGATAGATCATCTGGCCTTTGGACGAAGTCCAGAAAAACGGCCCTCGGCGCAGCCATCGAAACTCGGATGACACAATGTGATATCCGTTATCGGCTGCCCACGCCTCGAGAATCTGGCGGGCACGAGAAAACGTCCAGATCGTCATGACCACACCAAACGCGAGGAAGACCAATATCAGGAGTACGGGGAACACGTTTTCCATTTCGCGCACGCTCTCGGAAATCAAGGAAGGCAGCGACGATGAACTAGGTAGTTATTCGTACCGACGAGCGTTTTCTGGTAGCAGATTCCTGGGAAGCGCCGTAGAACGCTCGTTGATGATGGCTGGTTCCGCGCGGTATGTGCGACTACCCTCTACTTCAGGGTTCAGCATCTTGTTGCTCAGGGCTCTTGCCGGTGTCTTCGACGTCGCCCGTTTCCTTGCCCCGCAACCATGCCTCGAACTTCTCGATTGCCCGCGTGTTGCCAGGCGTGCCCGGCCCCCAAGTATGCTGGCGGTAGTTGAAAGTGCTGCCAGCCAGCTTACTCATGCTTTGCATCACCGTAACCCTATATTGTCTGCTAATTTGGTCTTGCTTGAGCAACTTCAAAATGACCGGGCCGGCGGCCAAGTCCTTCTGCTCGGCAAAGCACCGCAAGGCCTTGAATCGAACGGTTTCATCCTCATCATTCAGCAGCCGCAGCAGCTTATCGCGTACGGCCGCGAAGGAATCCGCAGGCAAGTTCGAGGCCAATTGGGCCGCGGCACTGCGGAAGCGTGGCTCTTTCTCGCCTGCCAGTTTGACGGCTTGCGGGGCCAACTTTGGATCGCGGCATGCATACAGCGCATAGACGGCATGGTAGCGGATTTCCTTATCCGGCGATTCGAGTAGCTTCAATAGAGTTGGCTCGGCTGGCTTGCCATGTAACGGCCCCTGAAACAAGCCGGCACACCGTACGAGGAACTTCGGGTCTTCTTCTACCCTTTCCAGGAGCGGACGTACGATCGAGACGTTTCTCATGAACAGAAGCGTTCGGTAGACCTCTCTGGGCACATCGGCATCGTCCATATACATTGCCAGAAGCCGGTCGACAAAGGACGGCAATTCCAGTGCCAGGATGGTCGCACTGGCCCGAGCCACTTCCTGCTTTACACCGGACTTCAGATCCGCATCGATCAATTGGGCTGTCGCGTCCGCATGCTTCTTCAAAACCTGGATCGCACGCGCCCGGGCGGCGACGCTCAGCCACAGCCTGCTCTCCAGTTTGTCCGCGACTTGCTCGGGGCTCATTCGGGATGCCGCTTCAGCCAATTGTTGTGCCCAGCGTGTCGTACGGTCTCCGCCCGGCCCGCCGAACCTTGTGCGATCGAGGATGTGGTCCGGATGCGAACTGAGGATGCCTTCGATGGCCGAGTTCATGTAGCGAGGGGCCAAATCCTTGTATAGATGCGGCAACTGTTTCACCTGGTCGGACATCGACAACCGAGCGATCCGCTCGATGTCCAAGAACTGCTGGCGAGCGTCCCCGTCCCTCGGCCGGGCGAGCCGACTCGCTGGAGGATCGCGTACCTCCGTTTCTTTGCCGCCGAAGACCACGTTCCCCAAAGGCTTGTCCAGAGAGGAAGATGGACGCGAGTCGTCAAACGATAGCTCGACTTCCACCATCCGCTTGCTCTTGACAATCACGTTGACCTCGGCGGTCGGTCTGGCAGCGCCCGTGTCTCGGCCGGGAGGAATGACGGGCCCCGACCGCACTTTGCACTTGCCCGCTGGTACGTTGCGGAACTCGAACGTCTCGCCTGCCGTAACTTGCATGCCGGGCAATCTGCCTAGGCGGTTCGTCCAATCTTCGTGGTCGAGCGTCACAGCATAGCTGGCGTATTCACTGCTGTTCCGTGGGCCGATCACCTTGCCGCGGATTACGCCATCGTAACCAGACCCTGGATCAAAAGCATAGACCGAACCGAGCGGAAAGGTGGCCACCGATACGTCTTGCGCACCGGCAATTCTTAGGGAATTCAGGAGTCCAGGGACATGTTTATGCTTCATTGCACGGTCTGCGCGAATGAGGACGGCAAGCTCCGGTGATGCCTTGAGAAGCCGTGTCGCCCGCTCGCGCAAAGCGCCTTCGCCAAGTTGCTCGTAGCCGATCCAGTAGGTGGGCGTTCCTTGTCGGTTGTCTTCGGCGTGGATCAGATCCACGATCAATGGCTCGTCGGGGCCGCGATCCACATGGTCCTGAACCCGTTGGCCGCCAGCAGGGGATGCTTTGGAATCATGGGCGGCCATCGGGAACATCACCAGAACGATGGACGTAGCGACAGCAGTCGATGTGATCTTACGTAGAATTGTCACAAGGCTCTCCTTCACGCGTGTTGAAACACAAAGCTTCGACTACCCTATTGTGTCAAACGACGGGCCGGGCGGGTGTAACTCGTATGTAAAACGCAGCACGTCGGCTATTCATCGCGTTCTGGAATCAGGGGCGGTCTGCTCCCACCTAAGAGATTCGCCGAAGTTGGCGTCGAACGACGGCCCATGTGCCCTTGATTCTCTTCAACACCACGTCTTGTTCGGCTGCACCTTCCGGCCCTTCATAATCATTGATTCTGACCGTAGCTTCGTCGCCCTTGAAGGTTACGTTCCAACTCACGAAAACCGCACCGTGCCCGTGTTTCTTCTGCCACCACTGACGCCGGTGTTCCAGATAGATGACAGGGCCGCTGTAGCCCCAAATCTGCAACTTGCGTGAGCCGGTAGGCACGACGAGCAGATGCCGTGAGTCGCTTACGCCGAACGCAGCGAACATGGCCTTTTGCAGAATCTTGGTTTCTTCGTCAGGCTCCCGATCGGCTGGCGGCGCATAGTTGGGACAAGTGTCTTCGCCGTCGGAGAGGCCATCGCCGTCGGTATCGGACGCTTTGGGATCCAGACCAAGTCGGAGTTCTTCGAAATCCGTCCATCCGTCTTCGTCCGTGTCTCGAAGGACGTCGTCAAGGGCGATCTCTAGTTCCTGTTTGCTGAAAGAACTGGGGCTCTGTGGCTCCTCCCTCACATACGACAGCACCAGCACGCCCTTGCCTCTCGCGGACAACACCGGCTTGTGGGTGTTCTGAGATGATATGTCGGGTATCAGCCTTGGACGCGACCAGTCGGTCTGTCGCTCAGGCGTTTTGCTGGTCGTCAAGAACAGGTCCTGTGCTCCCAACGCGGTCGATCGCACGATGGCATAGGTTGTCCCGTCCTCGGCCTTGGCCTGTGCCATGGGTTTTGGATGCGTCGGGGCGAAGTGCGAGCAGGGGTGCGAAAAAAATCCCAGGTTCACCGTGTCGGGCGTTGCTGATCGCGTCTTCGCCTTTTCCTCTATTCGCTCGACGGCAGCGAGGCTCTGTGGCGTGCCCAGTGCACCGAGGCGGGCATAGGCGACGGTTCGCAGGTCCTGGGCTTTGCGAAAAAGGCGCCCGGAGGGATTCAGTTTCGCAGCCTCGGCCGACGAGCCAGCGATGCGTTCCAGCCACGCTACGTCTTCAGACGTCTCAATCCTCTCGAAAGGATCCACAGCTTCTTCGGCACACGCCGAGAAGCGAAATGTCATGACGGCTAGCATCGCGACCGTTGCCATAATGTACGCGACGGAGGTTCGCTTCATTGTCGCTCTCCTGTCAGGTTCTCGACTCGTGGCCCTACCCTGTGCCCCTTCATAGCTGCGTTTGCCAGAACGCGATTCAAGTGTTAGCCCCACCGGCCCCGCGCCGGTGGTCTACGGGTTTGGAGACTATACGTGGGCTCGGACAGCAATATGAGCCCGCCGGCCCCGTGCCGGTGGTGAACCGCTTTGCCAACTACATGCGGAACCAAGAGACGCCGACATTGCAGCAAGTTTCCAAACCCCTTTCCATCGGCACAGGGCCGTTGGAGAATCGGTGGTAGCTGCGACGATCGTTTAGTTCCCAAACCTGTTTCCACCGGCACGGGACCGGTGGGGGACCGCCGATGTGGCGCTATCCAACTAATACTCGTACCGGACTCGGTATGTGACGGTGACTTCGCCGTCTTTCGGTACTTCGATCGGAAAGACCACCGTGCGGCTGTCAAGTTGCTCGAAATTGTGACTTTGCTGGAGCATTTTCCAGCCTCGCCATCGATAGAGCTTCTCGAACACCTTGACGGTGACGGGCTCTTCTTTGTGGTTACGTAGCTTGATCTCGAAGGCCTCTTCGCAGATGTGGTCCGTTACCTTCTTGAAGTCCGTCTGTTTCCGTTCGCCAACGATGTCGAAGGCGTCGCCGATGTAAAGAACCAACTTCTCGTCGCGTGGCGTGTGATCGATCGTGTCTTCGCCGATGAACTCAAGCGACTTGTCGCTGTCGGCCTTGTAGACCCGGCATTTCCCTGCGGGCAGGGCGATACCCAGGTTCTCCGTGGGGCGGTTCTCAAATTCCACCAAAACCTGGACCTTCTTGTTCTCGTCGCGACCCCACTTCGGATCCCAGTTGCGAGAATGTCGGTGCCAGTTCACTTTGGCGCCATCGTAGAGGTAGGTCTTCTTCACTGGCACGTTCTCGGCGGTAATCAACTCGATCTGCTTGATCTGCCGGTTACTCACCGTCGTTTTCTCCGGCAGCTTGTACATGCGATACTCGCCGAATACGCGGCTGGGATCATCGCCCTTCTCGTCAGTCGGAGCCAAACGGGTAGTCTGTTTGTAGTACTGCTGCCCCCAACTCCACTGCATCCGGCTCGGATCGTGTATTGGAGTTCCGGCCAACAGCTTGATCGAGGCATCGGCGTACTTCGTGCCGGTGTTGTTCTCCAACGTCACCCAGCCGCTTAGATTGGCCGACGTGTCGTCGTCACTGAGAACGATGTTGTAGTCGGCCCGCCAGCGGATCGAATTGGCGATATACGAGACTTCGACCAGATGTTTGCCCGCCTTCTTCGCCAGGATTTCCCACACCAGCGTTGGACGAGTAAGCAATCCACCGGGAAGCTCGCTGAACTGGATCCGCTTGACATTCTCGCCTCGCTGGACCATGAAGATCGGCCCGTTATCCCGCTCCTTGCTGATCACCAACTGGCGGTCGTCGTAGCTCATCAGGATGCCCTCATACAGTCGGCCGTCAGCCGTATGGACCGTGACCTGTCGGTCGATGTACTTTTGCAGCAACTTGTTGGCGCCTACCAAGTCGAATTCGTAGTTCTGTTCGTTAACCGTGGCCGTGGCGTCGGTCAGCGAGCGAAAATGCACGCTGGTCGCGTCGATCGTGCTGGCCACATCGCGGAATCGCACGGTGTTGAATCCCTTGCGGAGTTCCTGGTCGAGGATTCGGCGATCCTTGACCAACGCAAAGTTATTGTTGTAGACGGTCAAGTGCACGCCCGGCTCGGCCTTCTGGCCCCAGACGGGCGAGCTGAACCCGGTCGCTACGACGACGGTCAGGAGAAATCGGGACGTGATGTTCATCGGTCTATCCTTTCGCGGAATAACGGCGTCGATGGCAGGTTACCACGTGTACTGAACGGTGTACTTGACTTCGGCCTGGCCATTGGCCGCGACCTGTAGTTTGTACTCCAACGTACGGAAGTCCTTCTTTCTGTATTCATGGCTGGAATTGAGGACAGTCCAGTTCCGTTCGGGATGGTGCAGGGGCTCTTCGATTGTCACGTCAATCGCCTGGTCCTTGTGGTTGCGCACGAGGATTTTCCAGTCCTGCTCTTCCCACTTCCGGCCCGCCTTCCTGCGAGTGACCATCGGCACACGGTCGGCGAACAAATCGAAGGCCATACCGAGCTTCAGCCGAACCGGCTCGTCCTTGGGGATATGGCCGATTCCGTCCCTGCCGATGAACTCCGGCTGGCCGTCGGCATCGCGTTGGTACAGGCGAAACGGACCAGCGGGCAGCGGGATGCCGAGTCCTGGACGAGTCTTCTTCGAGTTCTCGAACTCGAGAATGGTCGCCACCCGGCTACCAAGATCAGGTCGATAGAGATAGGTTTTCTTCGCCGGGATCTTCTCGACCTTCAGCAGTTCGATCTGCTTGATCTGTGCGTTAGCCAACGTCGTGGGTTTTTGGAGTGTGTACAGGTGATACTCGGCGAAACTCTTTTCTTGGATTGCCGCTCCTAGGGCTGCGTCCAGGTGGACGGGACGCATGTCCGCCATCTTGCCCGCACCGCCCTGCTTTTGCACGAGATGCAAATCGCCGGCCATCAGCTTCAAAGCAGCGTCCTCGAACGTCGTCCCTGTTCGATTGTCGATCGTCACCCAGCCGGCAACGTCTAAGGTCTTTTCATCGGCCGAGGCCACCGCGCGGTAGTCGACACGCCAATTGATTCGGGAAGCCGTGTAAGCGATCTTGACCAGGTGTTCCTCGGCTTTCTTGGCCCGGACCTTCCACACCAACGTCGGTCGTAGCAACAGTCCTTCCGGGAGCTTGTCAAACCGAATATCCTTGACGTTGTTGCCCCGCGGGACCAACTGAATCCCGCCGTCGCTTGCCAGCACCAAGTTCGCCTGATCGGCCGAAAGGAGCGTCCCTTCGATCAGACTTCCGTCCCGGCCGACAATACTGATCTCGCGATCAATGTACTTGTCCAGCAACTTGCCAGCGCTGAGCAGATCGAACTCGTAGTTCTGCTCCAGAACCTTGGCCCCGGTCGGTCGTAGCGAAGTGAATTGCACAGACTCGGGCACGATCGTGGCGGCTACATCGGGGAACTTGACCATACCGTCGTCCTTGGGCAAGTCCATCAACCGCCGTTCTTTCACCACGGCGAAGTTTTGGTTGTAGACCGTCAGGCTCACACCGGGTCCCAAGTCCACCTCGTCTTCGGCGAACACAATGGACGTCGCAGCGATCAGCAGGCCAGCCAGTAGCCCGGGTCGCAGTAATGTTGGTCGGACTCTCTGCAGCATATCGGTGTCTCCCTGCCTATGTGTTACGGATTCTGCCTGGGCTTGCCGTTACCACCCATATTCAGCCGTGTACGTTATTGTCTTTTCCGAGTTCGCTGGAACTTGAACGTCGAAATAGACTGTCCTGTGATCGTACTTGACGTACGGATCGGTCGTTTGCGTGATCGTCCAGCTAGTCGCATCTCGCATTTCCGGGCCCCGGATCAACTGACCATCCGGCGCCGTCTTGCGGGTGTAGATCTTCCGTCGTGCAGACAGCCGGCCAATCGTTCGGACTTGCACCTCGTGCGCTTTGTGATTGCGGATACGAAACTCGTACGTTCGTAGCATCCGCCTTGGCCCCGACAACTCTTCCTTCGCCAAGCGGTAGCTGTAAACGACGTCAAACGCGCGTCCCACTTGCAGCCTGAACTCTTCGTCCTTGGCCGTGTGGTCGATCTGATGGCGGCCCAGCAAATGCGTGTCGCCGTCGGCGTCGATCGCCGTCAGGGCTAATGTGCCCTTCGGCAACGGCCGCCCGAGTTGGTTCTCTTTCTTGTTCCGGATCAGCAGTTGGACCTCGGCGTGCCGATGATCCCCGTCCTGACTGCGGCAGACGTATCGCCGCCGGGCCTTCACGTCTGCCGTTTGAAACAGGCTGAGCTGTTTGATTTGTTGGTCCTTGATCGTGCTGGGCTGACTGAGCGTGTACAGCTTGTACTCGAAGAAGCTTTTCTCTTGGAACTGCTTCCTGCCAAGCGACAGATCAAAGCGGTCAGCGTAGCGGCCCTCAGCAAATGCATACTCACCGGCAGAACGGCCTCGCCGCGGTCGTGGCGCCCATGGATCGCGTACCCGATTCACGTCGCCGGCGATCAGCTTCAAACCAGCGTCTTCGTAGGTCGTGCCGCTGCGATTGTCGATCGTCACCCAGGCCTTCAGATCCAGCGTGTCTCCTTTGTCGCCACTCTCGCGAATCAAGGCCACGTAGTCAGCCCGCCACAGAGCGTTGCCGCAAAGGTACGTGAGTGTCGTATGATGCGTGCCAGGCTTTTGCGTCCGCAGTCTCCAAACCAGTGTGGGCCGCGTGTACAAGTCGGTCGGCTTGGATTCCAGCCGTACCGTCTGAAGTGTGGTTCGTGAGATCGTCTGTGTGTTGGGCAACGATGCCTTTGGGACATCGGACGGCCTCTTGTCGCTCAAGACAATCGAGTTGTTGTCGTAACTCAGCAAGTACCCCTCATATAGCTCTCCGTTGTCCTTGCCTACGCAAGCGATCTTCTCTTCCAACGATCGCTTCAGAATCGCATCTGCATTGGCCAAATCGAACTCGAAGTTCTGCTCGATGACCTTCGTTCCCACCGGGTCGGTGTCGCTTACGAGCCGGACGCTTGTCGGGTCGATCGTGGCAGCTACGTCCGTGAACTTCACTTCGTTGTCGCCCTCCTTCAGATGCAGGATCATCCGTTGATCTTTGACCAACGCCATGCCAGGGCTCTGCTCGTGAGCGTTCTCGGCCGTCGGCATGTACAACGTCGGTTCGCGGTTGTCACTGGCATTGAAGATCGTCACCTGGATCCCGCGGCGTATGACCTCGATGGGAAACGAATCCGCCAAGACGGATCGGTTGGGGCCCAACAACAGGAAGAACCCCGATACGATCGCAACCAGAATCGACGCGGCGATTGCCAACGTCCACCAACGAAACTGTTTGGGCGACGAACCGTCGTTCGGCGGCTCCTTCTCGGTTGTCGGCTCCCGCGGAGGCAACCGATCCAAGAGGCTATTCCAACCCGGATGGCGCGGTCGCCAGAGCCGGCCGGCTTCGTCCAGCTTCTCGCGGAGATCCTGATGGTTTTCGTCTGACTGGCTCATGGCTGTGTCATGCCTGTCCACACTAGACTTCAACTACAAGGGACGCCTTGATTGAACGCCTTCCTCTTTCGCCAACATCGCACGCAATTCGGCGTAGGCTCGTGAAAGGCGACTCCACACCGTGCCCGGTGCGACACCCACGTCGCGAGCGATCTTCTCGCCGCTGTCACCAGAAAAGTGTTTCCGCAGTACAACGTCACGGTATGGCTCCTTGAGCTGTCCGACGGCCTTCACTAAGGAAACCAGTCGTTCCGCGCGAACGTCATCGACGTTTCGTGCCGGGGGATCTTCGGTCAGCGGTAGTGGCCGTTTCTTCTTCACGTGTTTCATTGCCAAGTTACCTGCAATCCGATAGATCCAAGGGCTGACACTGCCCGGGTTACGCAATTCTGGCAGCTTCTGCCAAGCAATCAGAAAGGTCTCCTGGGCCAATTCCTCCACATCATCGCCGCGCTTGCCTAACATGCCTCCGAGGTATCCAGTCAACGGAGCGCGCAACCGCTCGACGAGGATCCCAAACGCCTTGGCATCCCCAGCCACGGAAGCCAGGGCAAGCTGTTCGTCGGTTCTGTCCACGCCCGTTGCTCGCTAGTCGCGGTTCGTTTTCGATGTCTGTCTACCCTCTAGAGTACAGACGAGCGATTTTCTTCCCGAGATTTGCCGAAAAGTGGCAGAAATCATCGTGGGTGCAGTCGCGATAGACACATGACTCGCGGTTCTTTCAAGAATCTTGGGAAGGAATCTCATCGTCTATCCTCTATCAACTAAGGACACGGCAAAGGACCGCAAGTACGAAGTGTTTGCGATTATCTTTGCTCATCTATATAAACCAGAGTTGATATGTCATGCGGTGGAGCCGTATCGAGTTTCTCGCGAAACAGGTGTCGCATTTCCGCGGCTAAAGGACTCTTAGATATTAGAAGGCCGACGGGGCGTACGCCGGCGTGGACCGGGAGTTGAGAAGCACGTGCAGACCGATGCAGAACTCGTTGAGGCGGTCCTCCGCGGGGACCAGGCATCGTTTGCGCCGCTGGTCGAGCGGCACGAACGAGCGGTGATGGGGACTGTACTGTCAGTCCTGCCAGACCACGCCGGGGCGCAGGATGTGGCCCAGGAAGCTTTCGTGGCCGCCTATCAGCAACTGGCGACGCTGCGCAGCGGTTGGGTGCTTGCCATCAGAGGGCCAGCAAAAGCAAGTGTATAGCAAGAAACTGAAGCGATGGCGTTGGAATGCACCGCTGGAGTCGGGTCGGCATACTCTGATGGTCGAGGTCGGAGGCGAAACCTACGGGCCAATCACATTCGACTGGAACGGCGATTTGCCTCTGCTATACGAGTAGGGACCGTGAAGATCGGCGGCCGGCAGCGTCGAGAGACGATCGTCTTGCGGGCCAGACAGGTAGTGGACTTCGCCCGCTGGACCTTGTTTAGGAGGAAGCATCGTGTCGGACATCGAACGAAGAATTGAGCGACTTGAAAGAACAAATCGTCGGTGGCGTCGCGTTGCGGGCGTGCTCGGAGCAATGTTGCTGTTGGTGTGCATCAGCGGCGGGACATCACCGGAGAACGTACCCGACGTCGTGCAGGCGAAGCGGATCGAAGTGCTCGGGCCGGACGGAAAGCCAGCGATTGTCCTCAGTGCGGAGGACCGACAGTCTTTGCTGAGGATTTTGGCACGAGGCCAGAATCACGAACGGTCTATCACGCTCGGAGCTGATCGAGAAGGAGCCCACCTGTCGCTGGCCAAGCACGCCGAGGCACCACTGTTTTCCGTACGAGTCGACGATGATGGCGCCTCGTTGGCGCTATATGACGGTCGCGAACCCAGCCAAGATCCTCAAGGTGTTATTCTCAGAAGTGCATGCCCGACGACAAAGGGTCCTGGGGGAACTGTAGTCGCGCTGACCCGAGGCTGGGGAAAGGGTGTCGAATCCGGATTGTTCATGGAGGAGCCTCAGCGGCCCCCGTTCCTGCTACTCAGTGGCCCCAACGGAAAGAAGATCATAATCCGCGCGGACCAGGACACAGGGAAGGTTAATATCGTAGACACCGACGGTTAAGTACAGCCGGGCAATTGGTGACTCCGCTCTTGCCGGACCGCCGAGCCCGGTATCGAACAGACACCGCTGTTTCATGTTGCTTTGTGGCTGGTACAATGCGCCGAAGTGCCGTGCAAAACCGGCTGCATAAATACAAGTTCGCTGAAGAAGACTCGAACGGAGAACACGATATGCGTCCGATAGCACGCTACACCTCAGTGTTCGCCTTCGTGATCCTTGCTGTAGCAGTTCTTGTGACAGGATGCGCGCAGCAATCAGAAGACTCTCCGTCATCTGATACTAGCCGCAGCCAAGAGGCTATCGCAGAGCGAGGACCTCCGGGACGAACGGCATCCGAAACACCGGTCGGAACAACATCAGAAAAGGCCGTGATCGCCGCCAACGTCGTGTTTTCATCGCCAGGTCGATACGAATCAGCCAATGGCGAACTGTTCGTCGAAATCAAGCGACAGTCATCAGGTCATGTGACCTACCATCCACGGCACGAGAAAGGACCAGGTATCGGGCCGACCTCTCCTTTGAGTGAAAACGAACTGATCATGTGTTGGGATGGTCAAGGACGACTGTGGACTTATCACCCCATCGAGTTTGTGCACTACCACTACGCTAAGGAACGAGCGCTCATGCGGGTGTTCGTTGGTACCGGTGGCAAGGTGCGTGACGAAATGCCTGTTGCTTTCGCAGAAAGCCTCCCAGAAGACATTGAAGAAATGGCTGAGAAAGCTATGGTGGACGGGGTCTGGCAATTGCCGCAACCGCAAAAGCCCATCAGCGAACAGAGGGATGCAGGCGAGCCGGGTTAGCGGTTTTCAAATGGAACGGGATCTCCCGGCCGCCTGATCCCGGCCGTTAGATGCACACTGACATATGACCAAATACTACGACAATTACACGGTTTGGCGAGAGAAGAGGAGGCGTTATGAAACGCCCGATAGAAGGGCAATCAATTGATCGTGCCACAATTTTCACGAGTCTTCCCGCAGCATTGATTTGGCTTGGAGTCCTAGCATTCCTTGCCAAGTGGTTTCAGGCATGGTGCGCAGGCGGTCTTGAAGCGGGAGTCAATACCTCACGGCGAGCGTTACTTGTTCTCTTTCTTCTTGCGTTTTCAGCTTCTGTCAGTGGCATTTGCTTGAGTGTTGAAGCTTGGAGGGGCAAGTCGAATCTCAGGTGGCAAGTGGGATCCCTGATAGGAGCGGCTCTGACGTTGTGGGCCGTGTCCGGTGATTGATCGTGACACAGCCGAACCACGCGGCCCAGCGACTGGGCCAGCCGTTTCACTCTGTGCGCACACGAACGTCATGGGCAGCTGGCTCTAACGTGTGCAGGTGTCCCTTCACTTCCCCCCGCGTCTCGCGGGTGGTAGGGTGGTAGGACCTGTCTTTGCGACAGGGTATCGGCTAGAACTTCCGTTGGGCGATCGAGTTGAACGATGGTAGACGAGTCCGCTGGAATGCCTCAGAAGCGACGACTACAATTCAGCCTTCGTTCGGTGCTGATTGCGCCTTTGGCGTTGTTCGCGGTGTTGTGTTTGATCGGAGGCGTCTCAGGTCTGGGGAGAGATACAAGGATGTTCAGTTCTCTGCCTCCGGGTGAGCTGTTGCTCGCGAATCTATCGCTTATTCTTTCAGGCACCGTCTATATAGTCTCATGCACAGCTTTCATTGGACGAAGATGGATTCTCGCTGTGTCCACTTTAGTAATAGGAATCTTGACAAGCATCGGGGCATCTCTTTATTTCATGTGAGCGGTGCCAGCAACAGATCCTGACGACCGCTGGACAGCATAGTGACCGGGGAAGACATCCTAGCAACACACTAATCACACACTACCCGCTTCCTCCTCTCGCTTGACAATCTCGTCGTGTTCTGCATTCGCCATGGACGCGCCCTCCGATTACCAAGCCAGAGGATTTGACTCACGCCGCTTTCAGGTCTTTCGGGGTAATCGAA
Source organism: Pirellulaceae bacterium (assembly GCA_016784735.1). Lineage (GTDB taxonomy): Bacteria > Planctomycetota > Planctomycetia > Pirellulales > Pirellulaceae > JADHUC01. The sequence continues at coordinate 19,580 of JADHUC010000209.1, forward strand.
AGTGTCATACTAGTGTTCGGCGTTGATCCGCGTTACTACCGACGCCTTCGCAAAATCACCACCGCCATTCGTAGGAGAGTCTGCTCCATTAGCTGATCGCCTCCATTTTTCGCCGAACTTGTGTTTCTTTGCTGCCCACTTCACACGGCACCTCGATGGATTGTTCCGTCCAAACGTGACTTACAACATTTGGAGCGTCGAATTCGTGCAGAGGCCTCCCTGCCAACGTACTCATGCCGATCAATGCGCAATGTTGCGATCAAGACGCATCCCCAGATGCACCTCAAGCTATTAACGACGAAAAGCCTCTGCGCGCACGCGAAGAATCGCCCCACGGTTGCTCATCGACCGTCCATCGCGACAGGGCCCTCAAGGAATACGAATGAGCTTGAAGCGAATCTTCACGCCGACCGCATCTGCTGCCGATTCGTCAAACTCGACGATTTCCAGCAGTCCCCCGTTACATTCGCGGGTTTTGAACATGTACACGGCCGGAAGTTCATCGGGACGTTTGGTGATATTGCCGTAGCCGAGTTCCCCGCCCTGTAACTCACGATCGGTCAGCACGTCGTTGGCAGCAGTCTTTTGCCAGTTCGTCTCGTCGGTGCGCCAGAAGTAGGAATCGAGTGAACTGAGATAGCATATCGGCCCGGGCATAACGCGTACGTTGATGTCGACTTTCTTCTCTCTTGCCCAGGCGATCAATTTCTTGCCGGAGCTGTCCTTTTTCACTTCTTCGGGAACTTGAAAGGTCTTTCCTGACTCTAGATCCACGAACGTGCCCATGCGGGGAATCTCGGGAGTGAAGGTTCGCTGTACCACTGGTCCGAAGGTCGCTCGTGCCCCCTGTCCGGAAGACGTTTCTCCAACGGTGATATCGTCTCCCGTTCCGCTGGTTCCGTCTGGGCCGACCGACCAGATTCGTGGCGACTGGTCACCTGCCATGTACTCGTAGCGAATCGGATTCTCCCAGGCGTCGCGAGGAATGGCCGTTGAATTCACGTAGGGCCCCTTCCACGTCGAATTCGGCATGTCATCTGGCCGTCGAATGAGGACTCCCAGGCCTTGTTCTGTGGTCGGGTAGTCGCCCGTATCCAGCAGGTAAGCCTTGAGTCCCATCTCGATTACGGGTAATTGGGACTTGGTCAACTTGACCTCGCTTGGGTCAGCCGTGGCCATTTTGTGGAGGGAGCCGAGCCCTTTCGTCAGTTTCAGTTCCAGCCGCTTCACCCGGCCGGCGCGGATCGTCACCTTCTCGTCCTCCGGATCGTGGCCATCCAGATTAATGATAATCGTCCTTACGCCGGGCTCGACGCGGAAAAGGTCGTCCGAGGTGCCCACGAGTTGCCCGTCCACCAGAACCTCTGCACCGGCTGGCTCGGTGCGGACAAACAGGAAGGTGCCTCGTGTCGATCCGGTTTCCGGTCGAGAAGCCTGCGTTGGCTGCTCAGGCTTGTAGCGGATCTTGAGCCCTCGAGGCTTCTCCCGAAACTCAACGATCTGTAGGACGCCCCGATTGCCTTCGCTGGTCTTGAACGCGAAAGTCACGGGGACTGTGGCATCACGCTTCAGGATGTGGTAGCAAACCCCGCCGCGTTCAAGGACCTCGACGTCGTCCTGAGCCGACGGAGTTGTCTTGGAAAGGACGCGATCAAGTTCGGCCGAGGCGACAGTGCCCCACTTGCTGGCGGGGATCACCTTGAGCGTCACGTCTACAGTCGCCAGTGCCCAACGGCTTTTTGCATAGTCAGCCAGCAGGTCGATCTTGTTGGCCACGATCCAGTCCTGCCGCTGCTGGTGCGACCAGCCGTCCATATCGGGCAGACTAAACTGTTGTGGCCCGTCCAGATTGATCGCTTCGTCACCTTCTCCTTCATCCAAGTCGCCGATGATCGCTTCGAAGGTCGCCCCTTTGGCCGGTATCGGTTTGGGCTTTGCCCGCACCGCTTTTTCCGTTGGTTTCTCGGCGGCAGCAAGACAAAGCAAGGCGAGGGGCAGTAGTGTCGCGTGCATAGTTTCACCCTTGGACTGGTGGTTGGGCCGGGCACGGAGTCGCACATCTGCGGCTGGCCCGGCATTGGCGATTGACTTGAAAAACATCTTCAACTATGACCAATATGCGCGTCCCCGCAGATATTGGAACTGCATTTTCGAAAAACCTCGATTTTGTGGCAGTATGAACAGCAAGACCCAGGCGACATTGCTCAATCGCTTGCGCGACGGGAGCGACCCGTTGGCGTGGGACGAGTTCTTCGAGCGATACTGGCCATTGATCTACAGCTATGC